>JALUZN010000044.1 GCA_027011835.1 Draconibacterium sp.
CAATTTTTTACAAATATAAACCCCCGGGTTGAAACCCGGGGCAAAATATATTAGAATTTTTAATAATATTCTTTGTTGTCAGCTTACAGTTCTTTAATCCACTCCTTTACTACTTCGAGAGATGGTATATCGCTCTCCGACTTTAATTTATATTTTACCGAAACAACTGCCGGCCCGTTCACAACCCCAAACGATGCCATTTGTGCTTTATCCGATATTATTTTTACTTCAACATCTTTCCCGAGTTCGGTGGTTGCTCGTTCTATAATCTTTTTTAACTCGTTGTTCTCATTATCGTTTTCACCCAAAATAAGCAGTTCGCTGCGTTTCGATTTTATTTTCAGCTTTAATTTTTTGTTGATACGTTTTTGAATAGCGGCAATCAACTCGCTTTTAGGCGGAATTTGCGAAACAAAAGCAATCTTCCCGTCGATACAAATTGTTGGAATATTCTTAACCATTAACGACGACATAAAAGTAACGGCATCCATTTTTTTTATGGCATGTTCGCGCCACTCAACAATCCCTTCGAACTGAGGTGCTACCTGTTTTACAGCTTCAACCATATATTGGCACGGTGCACACGACTCCGAATTCAGCGTAATAATATCGACAATTACTTTGTCCGACTGACCGTAATCTTTCATATTTAACACCTCAATGGTGCTGTCTTTTTTATCTAAAGTACGTACAACTTCCTGTTTGTAATCGTCGTGAACAATCTCGGTTACAGCCTTTAAGTTTTGGGGTGGCGTGTCCATGGGCAGGTCGCAACCGGGCGCAAGAATAAATCCTGTTTTGCCTCCCAAATCCAAACATTCAACAGCCTCTTCGCGGCAGTCGTCTTCGTTTCCCATTAGCAGAACAACGGTTAATTTCATATTTCCGCCAAAACTAATTCCTTTTTTCAGGGCAATGTCTTTAACAAAATCAATTGGAATATTTTCGTCAATCGAAACATTATCGGGCTTGCAGTTACACATCGCTTCAATGTTTTGCTGCGCGTGACCACAAACAAAAAACGAACTCAATTTATTTGCATTCCGAACCGTATCGAAAATTTCGGAAACATAGGGTGTTACAAACGACTCAAAAGTCATCGGGTCAATCTGGCTGGTCATTGGGTCAACCACAGCAATAACATCGCAGCCGGCATCCATTAAATATGTTGCCATTTTATTGCCCACTTTTGTACAAAACTCCATCACCTCAACAATTTCGTTGGGAGCTTCAAAAAGCTTGGTAAAGATATCGGTTCCCAGCAGATGAAGAGCCAATGTAAATGGACCGGTAATCAGCCCGTATAAAGCAATGTCGGGATATTTTGCACGCAACTCTTTTGCCGCATTTACTGCAACAGGAATTCGTCCGTCGGTAATTTCGGGCACTTTTAAATCGGAAAGTTTTACGCCTTCTTCGAGCGGGTGCGAAACAACAGCCGGTGGATTGTGAGGTGCCCACTGCAATTGGCAACCTAAAATTTCGGCCTCAATTTGCAGGTCGAAAACAACAGGAACGCCATCGGGATTGTACTCTTCGATGGCTTTGCTGACTCCGGCAACTACTTTGTCGGCCGATTTTAAATATGCTTCGGCATCAACTCCGGTTATAAAACCACCGTGTACTCCAACAAATGGTACCCACGGTGCGCGCTCAACGGTTTCGAGTGCAAATGCCTTTTTAATTAATTCTAATCCTTTCATTATTTTGAGTTTTTAGTAGTGATGTTGTTTTTTTAGTACCCCTTTTTTTGCTCAGTCAGGTTTCTACGATGTTCGTTTTTCAGACTATTATCTTACTTTGAGACATACTGCCCCTGTTTCAAGAAAAATAGTCTTCTCAATCAACATTATTTCAACGATATTCTGCTTTGTATTTTACAGAGATGTTTGTTGAAGTTGTGGGCAAAAATAACTTTGTAAGTCCCAATATATACCGGGACGAAAACCGATATGGACTGAGTATAATTTAATACTAATCTACCTGCGAATTTAAAAATTCAACCAATCCTTGTGGGTCGGAAGAGTATGCGTCGGCACCAATTTTCTTACAATAGTCTTCGGTTACCGGAGCACCTCCAACAGCTACTTTTGCTCCCGGAATCTCCTCTTTAATGGCTTTTGTAATTTTCTCCATATTAACCATTGTTGTGGTTAACAAAGCCGACAAACCAACAAAAGCATTTTCGTGCTCTTTCATTGCAGCAACAAACTGCTCTGCTTTTACATCGGTTCCAAGATCGACCACTTTCCAGCCGTTTCCTTCAACCATCATCGAAACCAGATTCTTACCAATGTCGTGCAAGTCGCCTTCAACGGTGCCAATAATAAAAGTTCCTTTTTGTACCACTTCGCCCGATTGGAAAAATGGTTTTAAATGAATCATTGCAGTATTCATTGCTTTTGCCGACATTAAAACCTGCGGAACAAAAACTTTATTTTCACGAAATTTAATACCCACTTTTTCCATCCCAATCATCAGCCCTTTCGAAAGGATATCCTGTGCATTAATTCCTTCATCAATTGCCTGCTTTGTTAATTCGTCGGCACCATCCTGCCCCTTCATTTGTGGTGGATATGGAGCTGCTTTGTTTATTTTTCCAAATTCAATACAATCTGCAATTTTCAATAATAATTCACTCATGGTAACTTTTATTTGTTTTATTCCGTGTCAAAAGTATTTCTACTTATTTGGGTAAAAAATAGTAATTTTTCAGAAAAAGATGGAAAATATTACTTTATTTGTTTTTCAATTCACTATTTTGTACAATAAAGTATGATTTCTGAAATCAGGTATTTTAGTATTCCAACTCATTTGTTAGATGAACAGAAGAGAAACCCGGTTACCCGGAATTTGTTTCTTACCGAAATTGCAGAGATTGAAGTTGTTCAGGGAACCATTTGGAGTGAAAACTCGAATAACGATAATTTTTTGCTTGCCTATTGTACAAAAGGGAGTGGATTTGTACAGATTCTTGATGAGCAGATTCCTGTTTCGGACGACCAGTTTTTTATTATTCCCAAAAACGAAGCGTTTAAATTTTATTCGGTTTTAGATGTAAATACCCGGTTTTTAGTTGCCCGGTTTAACGGCAAAAATGCCCGCCAGTTTGGGAAAGAGTTTTTTGTTGTTAGAAGTTTAATTCCTTCGGTAAATAATATGGTTGCCAACCGCGAAATGTTGTTCGACGAGATTTTTAACAACCTTTTGAAAGGATTTCACGACGAAAATCTGGAATATGTAAATTTATGTTTCGGACATCTTCTTGGTACCTTTGTTTATGCAAATAAAACCAGCGACGACATTGCCGACGAGTCGAGCCCGGTGGTACGCCGTACAATAAATTACTTAAATAAAAGTATTGGCAAGCGTCTTACTCTCGGTGCACTTGCAGCCGAAATTGGGTATTCGCCAACTTATCTTTCAACGCTGTTTAAAAAGGAAACCAACTATTCGCCAATCAGCTATTTTTCGCATCTGAAGATTGTAAAAGCGTGCGAATTATTAGATTTTACAACAATGAAAATAAAGGAGATTTCGTTTCAGCTGGGTTACACCGACCCCTATTATTTTACCAAAGACTTTACAAAAAAGATGGGACTGTCGCCTCGTAATTACCGAAACAGGGTTAGTTAGGATGGCATTTATAAAAGGCTTTTTGGCTAAACAGTACTGCCTGAACTTAATTTTTTGCAGCCAAGTTAACTCCACAACTGTTGTGCAGAGGTATCTCTTCTGAATGTTTTATGATGACAACTCGGACAAATAGCATTTTTAAGCCGGTGAATGTTGGTGAGTTTTAGGCGTGTTTTACATTTGTTACAGCGGAAAGAGCTTTTGTGAATTATCTTTTCATTGTCGAAAACAACCACCTCAATTTTGTCGTGAAGTACTTTGCATTTCGGGCATTTATAAACCTGAAACCCGGCTTTTAAATAGAGATTGCTGTTTTTTGAAGCCAACTGTTTTAACAAATTGTGTGTTTTGTAATGAAACAGTTTTTTCTTCTGACTTAAATACGCTTTTACGGGTTGCGAATGAATTAAAAAGCCGTGCCCTTCGTTAAACGACTGCTCGAAACCACAATGTTCGCAACTGTATAAATAAGCGTGTCCCATTTAAAAGAATTTGTTTAAAGTTAGCTAATTTTGACTTTCTTTAAAAACAAATTGCCGTTTTAAATGTAGTATTGGTAACCGATTAGAATTAAAAATAAAACAATCGAGATAAAAAAATTCGCACACGGGAGCAAGGTGAAGTTGAAACACTAATCGAGGTTCTTGGCTTTTGTATCTCGATTCTAAAGTATTAAAAGATGAAACAATTAATTATCTCTCTTTCTCTTTTGTTGGCAATTTCGACAGGTAGTTTTTCACAAGAAAATAATTTGCTAAAAGTTGGGGAAAAAGCACCAATGTTTAGAGCAATTACCGACAAAGGGAAACCCTGGGTCTTAAAAAATCATTTGGGAAAGAAAAACATTATTCTCTATTTTTATCCTGCTGCAATGACCGGTGGCTGTACAAAACAGGCCTGCGCCTACCGTAACTTCAAAGAAGATATTAAACTTGCCAATGCTATTGTTGTGGGAATAAGTGGCGACAATATTGAAGGACTAACGCTTTTTAGAAAAACATACGATTTAAACTTTCCGTTGCTGTCGGACGAAGACGGGAAAATAGCAAAGAAATTTGGAGTTGTTTCGCGCGAAGGAGGAACAATTACCACCGAAGTAAACGGGAAAAAATTTGAGTTGACACGGGGAAATACGGCCGGTCGTACAACTTTTATTATTGGGAAAAACGGGAAGATTATTTATGTGAACGATAAAGTTGATGCAAAAAAAGATGTAAAAGATGTTCTGGAATTTTTAAGAGACAAGTAATTTACTGCTTTTGTTATTTCTTAAAAACCTACCGGAATTGAGTATATTTGCAAAAATTTAAAACTTGGAAACCACACTGTTTCTAAAATATTTTAAGGGGCATAAATATTTTAAGAACATACTTAAAAAGATTGCTGCCCCCCCGGGTGAAAAAATTCACACGCAAAATCTTATTGGCTCTTCGAAAACAATTCTTCTCGCTAATATTTTTCAAAACTCAAATAAAAACCTTGCTGTTTTATTAAACGATAAAGAGGAGGCGGCCTATTTTTTCGACGATTTAAACAACCTTGGTTTTGCCGGCGATACGTTGTTTTTTCCATCGTCGTATAAACGTTCAATACAGTTTGGCGGAGTCGAACAGGAGAATATTGTACAGCGCACCGAGGTGTTAAACAAAGTGTCGCTAAACAAAAAGAAATATATCATTTTTACCTATCCCGAAGCAATTGTTGAAACCGTTATTTCGCAAGCCGGATTAGAAGAAAATACGTTACAGGTTAAAACCGGCGACAAAATTTCGACCGATTTTATTAACGAATTTTTATATGAATACGGTTTCGAGCGGGTAGATTTTGTGTACGAGCCAGGGCAATTTTCTATTCGCGGCAGCATTGTCGATATCTTCTCATTTTCGCACGAAGACCCTTTTCGGCTTGATTTTTTTGGCGATGAAATTGAGTCGATTCGAAGTTTTAATATCGATAATCAAATTTCAAAAGAGGCATTTCAGTCGGTAACAATTGTCCCGAATATTCAAAATAAAGAGACAGAGGGAACTCGGATTTCCATCATCGACTTTTTAGGTGGCGAAACTGTTTTTTTCGGAAACGGACTGCAAACTATTTTCAGTCAGGTTTCCGATATTCACAGGCAAACCATTCTCGAAAAAGCCGGCGAGGAATCTATTAACGAAACAATTGTTCCGGGAGAAAAACTAAGGAAACAGTTATCGGGAACAACAGTGGTTGAGTTGGGGGCAAATGCTACTTTCGACTCTACTGTAACTTTCGACTTTTCCAATTCGAAGCAACCTGTTTTTAACAAGAACTTTAATTTACTGGGCGAAAACCTTATCGATTTTAAAGAGAAAGATTACGAAATATTTATTCTTTCGAATAACGAAAAGCAGATAGAACGATTGCAGGCAATTTTTCGTGATACCGATATTAATGTCGATTTTAAATCGCTGAATTTTGTTTTGCACGAAGGTTTTATAGACCACGATTTAAAAGTTTGTTGTTACACCGACCATCAAATTTTCGAGCGTTACCACAGGTTTAAAACACGAAGCCGGAAAGCCGAGCGAGAAACCATTTCGTTAAAAGAGCTGAATAAATTGCATCCGGGCGATTTTGTCGTTCATATCGACCACGGAATAGGGCGATTTGCAGGATTGGTAAAAACCGAGTCGAACGGGAAAACACAGGAAGCAATTCGATTGGTTTATAAAGACAACGACTCGCTTTTGGTCAGTATTCATTCGTTACACCGCATTTCGAAATACAAAGGGAAGGAGGGTAGCGAACCACGAATTAACAAACTGGGTACCGGTGCGTGGCAAAAAATGAAAAGCCGCACAAAAGCAAAAGTGAAAGATATTGCCAAAGAGCTGATTGCTTTGTATGCCAAGCGCCGCGCCGAAAAAGGATTTGCTTACTCGCCCGACACCTATTTGCAAACCGAGTTGGAGGCATCGTTTATTTACGAAGATACGCCCGACCAGGAGAAAACCACAAACGCCGTAAAAGCCGATATGGAAAAGAAAATTCCGATGGACCGGCTGGTTTGTGGCGATGTGGGATTCGGGAAAACAGAGGTGGCAATTCGAGCTGCATTTAAAGCGGTAACCGACAGTAAACAGGTGGCCGTTTTGGTGCCTACAACAATTCTTGCCTTTCAACATTACAGGTCGTTTTCAGAGCGGCTTAAAAATTTTCCCGCCCGAATTGAATACATCAGCCGGTTTAAATCAACCGCAGAAATCAAACAAACGTTGAAAGAATTATCGGAGGGGAAAATCGATATTATTATTGGTACACACCGGTTGGTTAGTAAAGATGTAAAATTTAAAGATTTGGGGTTGCTGGTTATCGATGAGGAGCAAAAATTCGGTGTTTCGGTAAAAGAAAAATTAAAGCAGTTTAAAGTGAATGTTGATACGCTGGCACTTACCGCAACACCCATTCCGCGAACATTGCAATTCTCGCTGATGGGTGCCCGCGACTTGTCGATAATTCAAACTCCGCCACCCAATCGCTATCCTATTGCAACCGAGGTGCACGGCTTTAACGACCAACTTATTAAAGAGGCAATTACATACGAAATTGAACGAAACGGCCAGGTGTTTTTTATTCATAACCGCGTGCAAAATATTTACGAAGTAGAAGAGACAATCAGGCGAATTGTTCCGGGAGTAAAAACATGTGTGGGACACGGACAAATGGACGGGCAAAAACTTGAAAAAGTGATGCTCGATTTTATAAACGGGAAATACGATGTTTTGGTAGCTACAACAATTATTGAGTCGGGGCTCGATATTCCCAACGCAAACACAATTATAATTAATCAGGCGCAAAATTTCGGATTGAGCGATTTGCACCAACTGCGCGGACGGGTAGGCCGCTCGAATAAAAAGGCATTTTGTTATTTAATTACTCCGCCATTGTCGACCATAAATTCCGATGCCCGCCGGCGAATGCGAGCCATTGAAGAGTTCTCCGACTTGGGCAGTGGTTTTAATATTGCTATGCAAGACCTCGATATTCGTGGAGCCGGAAATATGTTGGGCGCCGAGCAAAGTGGTTTTATTGCCGATATTGGTTTCGAAACCTACCACCGCATTTTAAACGAAGCCATTCAGGAATTAAAACAGGGAGAGTTTAAAGATGTTTTTGAAGACGACGGACAGGAACAGACCGAGGCTTTTTTAAATGTGAAGTTTGTAAACGATTGTCAGGTTGATACCGACTTCGAACTGCTTTTCCCCGACAGTTATATACCGGGAACATCGGAAAGAATGTTGCTATACCGCGAGTTAGACAGCATTGAAAACAGCGAACAGTTAGAAAAATTTAAACTGGCATTAATCGACCGTTTTGGCAAAATTCCCCGCGAAAGTAACGAGCTGCTTGGCGTTATAGAACTGCGCTGGAAAGCGATTGAGCTGGGAGTGGAGCGAGTTATCTTAAAAAATAAAAAGATGATTTGCTACTTTGTGGCCGACCCCGATTCGCCATTTTATCAAACTTCGGCATTTGTTAAAATTGTTCAGTTTGTTCAAACAGGCAAAACAGGCGGAATTATGCGCGAAAAAAACGGAAAGCTCTCGTTAACATTTCCTAATGTTCCGAATATTGAAACCGCCGACTATATTCTAAAGGAGATGGCCGGGGCGATTTAGCAAAATCTACCCCGTCTGTTATCCCACTACCACATTAATAATTTTCTTCGGAACGAAAATAAATTTGCGAACGGTTTTATCGCCAATCCATTTTTGTGCATTTTCGTTTGCCAGAACTGTTTTTTCAATTTCATCTTTTGGCATATCTAACGGAAGCTCGAGTTTAAATCGCATTTTACCGTTAAACGAAACCGGGTACTGGTGCGTGTTTTCCTTCAATAAACTTTCGTCAACTTCGGGCCAGGGTTCGTAAGCAAGTGTTTTGTTGTTCCCGTAAATCGACCACAACTCTTCTGCCAAATGTGGTGCATACGGAGCTAAAATTTTTGCAAAAGTTTCGGCCGTTTGTCGAGTTACTTTACCCTTTTTCTTCGCCAGATTATTAAAAACCATCAGCGCCGAAATTCCGGTGTTGAACTTTAGGTTTTCAATATCGTGTTCAACTTTCTGAATGGTTTGATGCAATAGTTTTATTGTCTCTTTATCCTCTTCTCCGTCGACAATATTGTTGGTGTTTGCAAAGAAATAGTACGCTTTGTTCAGGAAGTTATAAACGCCTTTTACGCCATTTTCAGCCCACGGTTTGCGCTCGTCTAACGGGCCCATAAACATTTCGTATAAACGCAGCGAGTCGGCACCATATTTATCAATTACATCGTCGGGATTTACTACATTCTTTAACGATTTCGACATTTTTGCCACAATCTGCCTAAGTTCTTCGCCGGTTTCAGTGTGGTAATATTTTCCTTCACGTTCTTCTACTAAATCGGATGCTACTTTAGCTCCGGTTGCTGTTTCGTAAGCAAATGCCAGAATCATTCCCTGGTTAAACAGTTTTTGAAATGGTTCGCTTGTTGAAACAATTCCTAAGTCGTAGAGTACTTTGTGCCAGAAACGCGAGTACAATAAATGTAAAACCGCGTGTTCTGCTCCACCCACGTATAAATCAACCGGCATCCAGTACTGCTCTTTTTCCACATCAAAAATACTCTCCTCGTTATGAGGGTCGATGTAGCGTAAATAGTACCAGCACGAGCCCGCCCACTGTGGCATTGTATTGGTTTCGCGTCGTCCTTTTCGGCCGTTTTTATCGGTTACATTCAGCCACTCTTCGGCATTCGACAGGGGCGATTCGCCCGATTCGCCCGGAGTATATTTCTCCAGCTCGGGGAGTTGTAACGGCAAATTGTTGTCTTCAACCAGAGTTACTTCGCCATCTTCCCAATGAATTACAGGAAACGGCTCGCCCCAATATCGCTGGCGGCTAAACAACCAGTCGCGCAGTTTATAATTGTCGGTAGCTTTACCAATTCCTTTTTCGGCAAGCCAGGTAACAGTTTTTTTAATTCCTGCCGATTTGTTTAAACCATTAATATTTAGTCCGGTTTTTTCGCTTGCTGAATTAATGTATTCGCCATCCTCTGTCCAACATTTGTTGCCCGATAAAATTGCTTCTCTCTCTTCTGCCTCTTTTGGGTCGAGAATACAGATTACAGGAATGTTAAACTCTTTGGCAAATTCGAAATCGCGTGTATCGTGAGCAGGAACAGCCATAATTGCTCCTGTTCCGTAACCCATTAAAACATAGTCGGCTACCCAAATAGGAATGTGCTTGTTGTTTACCGGATTAATTGCATAGCGGCCGGTAAAAACGCCTGTTTTCTCTTTTGCCAAATCGGTGCGGTCTAAATCCGATTTCAGTGCTGCTGTTTTTATATAATTTTCAACTGCCTCTTTTTTGTCACCGGTTACAATTTCGTTTACCAATTCGTGTTCGGGAGCAATTACCATATAGGTGGCACCAAAAAGGGTGTCGGGGCGTGTGGTGTAAACTTTTAATTTTTTATTTAGTCCGTCAATTTCAAAATCAACTTCGGCGCCGGTCGATTTTCCAATCCAGTTGCGCTGCATATCTTTTACTCCTGCCGGCCAGTCAAGGTCGTCGAGGCCTTCCAGCAAACGCTCGGCATAGTGTGGAATGCGGAGTAGCCACTGTTTTAGGTTTTTTCGAATTACCTGATGTCCACATTTTTCGTGCGAGCCGTCGGTTAAAACTTCTTCGTTTGCACAAACTGTTTTACACGAATCGCACCACCAAACCTGAGCGTTGTCGTAATAGGCAAGCCGTTTTTCGCCAATATATTCCTGAACTGCCTTTTTGCCGGCAGCTTTAATATCTTCCGGAATTGGCAACTCCGAAATGGGGCGGCCTTTTTTTAAATCTTTATCGAACCACGTATTGTAAAGTTGTTTAAAAATCCACTGTGTCCATTTAACGTATTTCGGATCGGTTGTATTTATCTCCCTGTCCCAATCGTAACTAAGCCCTATCTTTTTTATCTGGCGCCGGAAATTATCGCAGTTTTTCTGAGTTGTTGTGGCCGGATGAGTTCCGGTTTGAATGGCATACTGTTCAGCGGGCAATCCAAAAGCATCGTATCCCATTGGGTGCAAAACATTAAATCCCTTCATCCGTTTGTATCGGCTTAAAATATCGGTTGCCGTGTACCCTTCGGGATGCCCGACATGCAGCCCTGCTCCCGACGGGTAAGGGAACATATCGAGTATGTAGTATTTTGGTTTCGAAAAATCGTCGTTGGTTTTAAAGGTTTTGTTCTCCTCCCAATATTTTTGCCATTTTGGCTCTAACTTCGAAAAATTATATTCCATTCTGTTTTATTTGAAAACGGTTCTGATAATAAGCCGCAAAGATAAATATTTTGTTGAATGTAAAAGGTTATAAAAACTGGCACCGTAATAAAAAAAACAAATCTCCTCATTTGAATAACATTGAGGCGAAAAGCTACGTGGTTTGAATATTTTTATTCTGATTTGGCTAGCGATTTAATAATTGATTTATTTGCTCTCAACTATTTTCGATAAAAAAGGTTAATATTATTGTATGATGAAACAATACAGTTGAAAAATTGTAAATTTGCAAGCTAACAGTAGAAATTGATTTTTTGAATCTCCCGTGAAGAGGGAGGTAAAAAGGAGGTTTTATGGATATACAGGGAATAAAGCAGCGATTTGAAATTATTGGAAACTCGGCCGGATTAAACCGGGCAATTGAGGTTGCCGTGCAGGTTGCTCCAACAGATTTGTCGGTTCTCATTTCGGGAGAAAGCGGTTCGGGAAAAGAGATATTTCCTCAAATTATTCATCAGTTTTCGAGCAGGAAACATGGAAAATATATTGCTGTTAACTGCGGTGCAATTCCTGAAGGAACAATCGATTCGGAGCTGTTTGGCCACGAAAAGGGAGCGTTTACGGGTGCCCTTGCCGACCGGAAAGGGTATTTTCAGGAGGCCGATAAAGGAACTATCTTTTTAGATGAAATTGGGGAGCTGCCACTTTCCACTCAAGTTCGGCTGCTGCGTGTTTTAGAAACAGGCGAGTTTATAAAAGTGGGCTCATCGAAAGTAATAAAAACAAATGTTCGGGTTATTGCTGCCACAAATGTCGACCTTCCTCAAGCCATTGAAGAGGGAAAATTCAGAGAAGATTTATACTACCGATTAAATACAGTTCCGGTTCACGTTTTACCGCTTCGCGAGCGTAAGGAAGATGTTTATCTGTTGTTCAGGAAGTTTGCCCGCGATTTTGCAGAAAAATACAGAATGCCACCCATTCGTTTAGACGAGCAGGCACAAATTGCTTTGGTAAATTACCCGTGGCCGGGAAATGTGCGGCAACTAAAAAATATTACCGAACAAATTTCTATTATCGAAAAAGAACGAAACGTTAATGCCACAGTTCTGCAAAGCTATTTGCCATCAACAACATCAAAAAATTTACCTGCAGTTTATGCAAAAGAGAAACAGGAGAGTTCGTTTTCTACCGAGCGGGAGATTTTATATAAAGTTCTGTTCGATATGAAGCGCGATATGACCGACCTGAAGAAACTGGTGCACGAATTGATGGAAAATAAAGGAGTATCGGTTTCGAGCGATCAGGCAAAAATTATTCGTAATTTATATAACGAAGAGGAGGGGCGGTTCGTGCCCGAAGAAAAGGCAATTCATATTGAACCTGTTCATAAAGCCAATATACAAGATACCGAAGAGTTTGTTGAAGAGTCGCTGTCGTTAGAAGAGAAAGAGATTGAGCTAATAAAAAAGGCACTCGACAAACACAACGGGAAACGTAAATATGCAGCTCAGGAGTTGGGGATTTCGGAACGCACACTCTACCGAAAGATTAAAGAGTATGAAATTAAAGGATAATTTTATGAAACGATATTTCCTGATATCAATACTTGCCGTGGCTTTTCTGGGTGTATTTATGACGGGCTGCAAAGTTAACTATTCGTTTACCGGGGCCAATCTGTCGCCCGAAATAAAAACATTTACAGTTTACTATTTTCCTAATCGTGCGCGGTTGGTAAACCCTACACTCAGCCAGAATTTTACTGAACAGCTAAAAGCAAAATTGCAGCGCCAAACATCGTTAGACGAGTTGGAAGACAATGGTGACATTGAGTTTGAAGGACAAATTACCGGATACGAAGTGCGCCCAATGTCGATTCAGAAAAACGATATGGCAGCAAAAAACAGGCTTACAATTACTGTAAAAGTTAAGTACACCAATAACAAAGAACCCGACCAGAGTTTCGAAAAAAGTTTTTCTGCTTTCGACGATTTCGATAGTTCATTAACGCTCGATGCCATAGAAAGTTCGCTGGTTCCCGATATCATAAAGAAGTTAAACGAAGATATTTTTAATGCAACAATTGCAAACTGGTAAAAATGAACGTCGAACAATTTAATAAATTAGTAATAAATCCGGTTCTGCTTAACCGCGAGACAGTTGAAGAGTTGCGGGAAGTGGTTGAAGAGCACCCTTCGTTTCAGTTGGCCTGGCTGCTTTATCTGAAAAATCTTAAGCAAATTAAATCGCCCGAATTTAACAACGTTCTAAAAAAAGTTGCCGTACAGGTTCCCAGCCGGAAGTTGCTCTATAAATTTTTAAATACAAATTTTCATAAATTAGAAATTAATAAACAGGTTGCAGCCGAGTATAAACTCGACGGCGAGGATACCTCCGAACACGGCAATTCGTTGATAGACAGGTTTCTGTCGTCGGGGCAGAGGGAGAGGAAAAGCACCGGCATAGGAGAAACAGAAGTTGCCGGCGAACATATAAAGGAGGTGGTTGAAAAATCGACACTCGAAACCGATGAGATAATTACCGAAACTTTGGCAAACATTTATTTTCAGCAAAATAACTTCGAAAAAGCAGAGGAGGCTTATAAAAAATTAAGTTTGAAATATCCGGAAAAAAGTGTTTACTTTGCAACCCGAATTAATGAAATAGAAAAATTAAAGAACACTTAATAAAAATAAAATGTACACATTAATAACTGTTATCGTATTTATTGTTTGTATCCTTTTGGTACTGATTGTTTTAGTGCAAGACTCAAAAGGTGGTGGTTTGGCAAGTAATTTTCAATCATCGGGACAAGTTATGGGAGTGCGTAAAACCAACGATTTTCTTGAAAAAGCAACCTGGACACTTGCCGGTGCTCTTTTAGTTTTATCGATAATGGGCTCAGCTTTTATTCAGCGTGGTGCCGAAGCTGCCGACCAGTCGAAAGTTCAAAAGCAAATTGAGAACGCAGTGGACCCAACTCAGGTTCCAAGTTTCCCAACTACTGCTCCGGCTGCTGAAGAAAAAGCTCCGGCTGCACAACCCGAAAAAAAGTAGGAATAGATAGTACAAAGACATTTAAAATAGTTAGAGC
>JALUZN010000045.1 GCA_027011835.1 Draconibacterium sp.
ATTTTAGAGAAAATAAGAAATAAAAAATAGATTAAATTTATTACCATGGAATTAAAAAAATCAGAAAAAGCTGATCTTGAGAGTAAAAGAACTACGCTGCTTCTTGTTGGATTAGTTGTTGCGTTAGGTCTTACTCTTCTTGCTTTTGAGTGGACTGCAAAACAGTCGAAAACAGAATCGTTGGGAAAAGTTCAGTCGCAAGATATTGAGGAAGAAATTATTCCGATTACGCGTGAAGAAATTAAACCACCTCCACCACCTCCGCCACCAAAAGTTGTTGAGGTTTTAAACATTGTTGAAGATGATGTGGAGATTGAAGACGAGTTGGAAATTGAAGACTCGGAAGCCGACGACGAAACTGTAATTGACGTGGCTCCGGTTGTTAGCACTCAGGAAGAAGAGGAAGAAGAAACTGCTAAAGTTTTCTTTATTGTTGAAGATATGCCCGAGTTCCCCGGTGGAGAGCTGGCACTTCGTAAATACATTGCTAAGCATGTTAAATATCCTGTAATTGCCCAGGAGAACGGCGTTCAGGGAAAAGTTTACGTTACTTTTGTTGTTGGAAAAGACGGTTCTATTAACAATGCAAGAATTGCACGGGGAGTTGACCCGTCGTTAGACAAAGAGGCACTTCGGGTTGTAAACGGTCTTCCACGATGGAAACCCGGAAAACAACGCGGAAAACCGGTAAACGTTTCGTACACCGTGCCAATTAACTTTGTATTACAATAAAATAAAAAATTATACTTTTGTACTCCTGTTTCGGCTTCGGAACAGGAGTTTTTTTTGCCCTAAATTTATAGGGAGAATGTACTTTTTTGAAATAATTTTAACGAATGATAGAGACCGCACCCGTTACAGAACGTGCCGTAATTGTTGGATTAATAAACCAACAGCAAGACGAGAAGCAGATAAAAGAGTATTTAGATGAACTGGAATTTCTGGCCGACACTGCCGGAGCAGTTGTTTTAAAACGATTCACTCAAAAGCTCGAAACACCAAACAAAGCAACTTTTGTCGGCTCGGGAAAACTCGAAGAAATTGGTAACTACATTAAAGTTACCGAAGCCGATACAGTTATTTTTGATGACGAACTTTCGCCCACACAATTGCGAAATATCGAAAAAATTCTCGAATGTAAAATCCTCGACCGCACCAACCTTATTCTCGATATTTTTGCTAAACGGGCACAAACTGCTCACTCGAAAACACAAGTCGAGCTGGCGCAATATCAATATTTACTTCCGCGGCTTACCCGAATGTGGACACACCTCGAACGGCAAAAAGGAGGAATTGGAATGCGCGGGCCGGGCGAAACTCAAATCGAATCGGACAGACGGATTATTCTCGATAAAATTTCGCGCCTAAAAGAGCAACTGAAAAAAATAGATAAACAAAAAGCCACCCAGCGAAAAAATCGTGGAAAACTGGTGCGCGTGGCACTGGTTGGTTATACAAATGTTGGTAAGTCGACCATTATGAATATGATGGCAAAATCGGAAGTTTTTGCCGAGAACAAACTTTTTGCCACCCTCGACACCACCGTTCGAAAAGTGGTCATCGGCAATTTGCCCTTCCTGCTTGCCGACACGGTTGGCTTTATCCGCAAACTTCCGCACGGACTGGTCGAGTCGTTTAAATCGACCCTCGACGAAGTGCGCGAAGCCGACATCCTCCTCCATATTGTCGACATCTCTCATCCCGGATTCGAAGAGCAGATTGAAACGGTCGATAACACGTTACACGAAATCGACGCCGGCGACAAGCCCACAATTTACATATTCAATAAAATCGATGCATTTCGTTTTGTAGCAAAAGACGACGACGATTTAAGCCCGCGAACAAAAGAGAATTTTACCCTCGACGAGTGGAAAAATTCGTGGATGGCAAAAAGCAATATGCCCGCCCTTTTTATTTCGGCAAAACAAAAAACAAACATCAATAGTTTTAAAACCGACCTGTACGAAAAGGTAAAAAGCATTCATTCTCAACGTTTCCCGTATAACGACTACCTCTATAATTCGGCATGGGAAACCGGCGAACAATAGATTCTTTTCCTGTTGTAGTTCCCATATAAAATCAAAAAATGTTGCTCTATATTCTTTGCATTTTGACTTCTCATAACGAAAGTTCGTGAATGATTCAGGTTTAATCAGAATTGTAATTTTATCCAAGACTTAAAATTCAGTGATTCTGTATTGTGCAATATCTTTTTTATGTAAAAGAGTAGAAATAGATTGTGATATGCTCTTTCAACCGGATAATTTGATAAGTTTGTATTCAGATCGAAAAGAATAGTTGCCTTTAAACTAAAATTAATCTTTTATTCTCATCAAATTTTAAAACGAAATTATGAAAAAAATTAAAATCTCACTATCAGTAATTGCAATTGTATTTGTAAGTTTAATCGCATTCAGTAGTTGCAATAAAGATGATGATAAACCTGATATTACTGACTTAACGAGTTTTTTAGTAGCTTACAGTTGGGATATGAGTGACGCTAACCCGCCGATTACATACGTTGGTGTAGTTACTTTCGATAACAAAGGTGTATATACATTAACAAGAGATGGGGGTACTCCTGAAATTTATAGTTATGTAGTTAACGATGAAAAAAGTAATATAACGGTTTCTAATAATGCCGGTAAAGAAGAGTATCATGTTACATGGGATAAAAATGGTACTGAAATGAAATGGGATGGCGTAACAACAAACTTTATGCATTTGGTTTATAAGGTTAAGTAATGTAACTAGTGTCAAGTCAACCATCAATTGACGGATAAAGACGTTTCAATTTTATTCTTGAGTTCTTTGTTGTAAATCTCCAACTGATTTTAGCATCTTTATTTTTTTCAATTATTTATTTTTTTTCAAAACAAACACAATCATAATTAACCCTTTCATTTTTAAAACTATATCCAATATTTTTTCACTATTGGATAAAAGAAGTTCAAACACATTGCTTGTGATGAATTCAAATGGTGAAAGTAAATATGAGGTTTTAATTTCTTATTTGTTTTCAGATAATTGGATAAGTAATCTCGATATTTTGATAATAAATTTCGTTCTTTTTTATCTTTTGGAAGAATATGTGGCTTGAGTACTAAAAAAGCCCGGAAAACCGGGCTTCAGTATTAAATATTAATTGCAAACAAAATTCTAAACTTCTCCGTTTTCAATCAACCACTCGGCAATTTGAACGGCATTTAGTGCAGCACCTTTTTTAATCTGGTCGCCCACACACCAAAAGGTAATACTGTTTGGGTCGGTAATATCCTGGCGAATACGTCCAACATAAACATCGTCTTTCCCCGAAACAAAAAGTGGCATTGGATATTCGTTCTTTGCCGGATTGTCAATTACAGTCAGCCCATCAAAGTTTTTGAATGCCTCGGTAACTGCTTTTGCCGAAAGTGGTTTTTCGGTCTCTACCCAAATCGATTCGGAATGAGCACGGGCAACCGGAATACGTACACAAGTGGCACTAACCTCGGCATTGGTGTGCATAATTTTTTTGGTTTCCCAATTCATTTTCATCTCCTCTTTGGTGTAGTCGTTATCTAAAAACACATCAATATGAGGAATAACATTCATCGCCAGCTGGTGTTGAAATTTATTTACCGTAACTTCTTCGCCTTCAACTACCTCTTTTACCTGCTGTTCCAACTCGGCAATTCCCTGAGCTCCTGCGCCGCTCGCTGCCTGATACGTGGCAACACGCACCCGTTTAATTTTCGAAAGGTCTTCGATGGGTTTTAGCGCAACCACCATTTGAATGGTTGAACAGTTGGGATTGGCAATTATATTCAGCGGACGGTTTTTTGCATCTTCGGCGTTTACTTCGGGCACAACCAACGGAACGTTGTCGTCGTAACGGAATGCACTCGAATTGTCAATCATTATTGCTCCGTGTTTTGTAATGGTCGAAGCAAACTCTTTCGAAATACCTGCTCCTGCCGAAGTTAGTGCAATATCAATATCTTTAAAATCGTTGCCGTGTTTTAACTCTTTAACTGTTAATTTCTTCCCCTTAAATTCGTAGGTTTTTCCGGCACTTCTTGCCGACCCGAAAATAACTAATTCATCCAGCGGAAAATTTCGCTCTGCAAGCACTTTTAAAAACTCTTGTCCAACAGCTCCGCTTACTCCAACAATTGCAACTCTCATTTGTAAAATCTTTTTTTTATAAAACACGTTAAAGAAATCGTTAAAAAAATAACTTTCATTCTGTTATCTTTTTTCGATAAATATTTTTAAAAAGTCGGCCAAAGTTACTATTTTGCTTTATATTGTAAATATGATGATTCGTAATC
>JALUZN010000046.1 GCA_027011835.1 Draconibacterium sp.
ATCGAGAACCTTTTAAGAAAAGGTGTGTCAGTTGGTTATATCTTTATAAATAGTTTATTCCGGTATAGGAAATATAAAAAGAGCCACACAATTCCGAGCCCTAAAAGTGAAATAATTGAGTCGTGCCAACGATCGTCGAAAATCACAAGTATTCCGTCGAACAATTTTGCAGCAGTATATCTAAAATCAATAAAGTGGTTGGCAAAATACATCACCAGTGAGTTCATCCCGATAACTTTAAAAAAGAATGCCCAATTCCGATAGTTTAAAACATCGATAATCCAGTAAAAAAGAGCCATCTCAACAAATGCCATTCCACCGGTTAATGCTATAAACGAACTGCTCCACAACCGTTTGTTTATGGGGAAGTGTAGATTCCAAATCAACCCGATAACAATTGACGACACTCCGATAATCACCATCTTTATCACTTTTTGGTTTTCCGATTTTTTTTTACTGTTTAAAATATCGCCGGCCCACGCCCCGAGTACAGCAAGTGTAAGTGCCGGGAACTGGGTGAGAATTGCATTTTCGTCATAAGTTCCCTGAATTAAGATTCCGGGCATTAACGTCCTGTCAATCCAGCCAACCAAATTTCCATCGAAAGAGATGTCGCCGGCACCAAATCCCGGCACCGGAATAAGAAAGAGTGCCGCATAGTAGGCAAGCAAGATACCAATTACCCAAAACAATCGTTTTGTTGCCGAAAAGTTAAGGTAAAGCAGCGTGGTTGCAAAAGTTGCAATTCCAATTCGGCCCAATACACTAACATAGCGTAACGTTGACGGAGCAAACAGATGTACAGGCGAGTTTTTATAAACAAAACCGAGAAGCATAAGAACAATCATCCGTTTAAATGCCTTTTTATATAGTTGTGTTTTTGGTACTCCTTTTTCCATGTTTCGCCTTAACGAGAAACTCAACGAAACTCCCGAAATAAAAAGGAACAGTGGGAAAACAAAGTCTAAAAAAGTAAAACCGTGCCAGGCCGAATGTTCCATTTGTATGGCCAGTTCGTCGACCCAGGGCAAGCTTGTTTTTCCTTCGAGATAAATAATAAAAGCGGCTCCTCCCGATATAAAAAACATATCGAAACCGCGCAGTGCATCAATAGAAAGCAAACGTTTGCTTTTTGTTACAGTTGTTGTATTCTCTTGCATAATTTATTGTTTATAGGTTTTATTTTGATATCTTAATTGAGTATCTATTCTCGTATTCATCGAGGTGCGCAAGTTTGTTTTGCCAGAATATAATCATCCCTTCAACCAATTTCTGCGAGAGCTGATTTAAATCTAAATGCGGCAAAACACCACTAACTGTAGCAATTGTAGCCGGCTTTTTTGCATTTACACCTATTGATAAAAAACATGAAATAATAAAAACAGAGAGCGCAAATAAATATCTCATTTTTGACATTTAGTTTAGTTTTTTAGGTCGAAGAAAGGTTTACAACGTAAGTTTATTGGTTATTGTCAAAAATAGTATTTTATTTCAATTAACTGAAGTTTTTTAAAAACTTCCATTTAATCAGTTTTAATCCTAATTCATAATCAGTATATTTAAAATTCAAAATAGGTAAATATTTACTCTACTAAAACAAATTTATTATGAAACGATTTTATTTTATTCTGGCAAGTTTTACGTTACTGGCTATGGTCAGCTGCAACAGTAAAAGTAAAAAAAAGGCTGCAACAATTAGTGCCGAAGAGATGGCTGCGTATAAACAAGCTGCAGGAATGTTTGCCGTTCTTCCCACCGAGGCACCAAACCCGGCGAATCCGTTAACAAAAGAGAAAATTGCGCTGGGGAAAGCACTTTACTACGATGTCCGGTTGTCGAAAGATAAGACACAAAGTTGCAATACTTGTCATAATATTGCAACCTACGGAGTTGATAATGAACCTACATCGAAAGGAGATAACGGAGGGCGCGGAACACGAAATTCGCCAACTGTTTTTAATGCTGCCTTGCACAGCGCTCAGTTTTGGGATGGCAGGAACAAAGACGTTGAAGAACAGGCAGGCGGTCCAATCTTAAATCCGGTTGAAATGGCAATCCCGGATGAAGCTTTTGTTTTAGACCGGTTAAAAAAAGTTGATGCTTATAAAAAAATGTTTTCTGATGCATATCCAAACGATAAAGATCCTTTTACTTTTAAAAATCTTACCTGGGCAATTGCCGCATTCGAACGGACACTTTTAACTCCTTCGAAATTCGATAAATTTCTTGCCGGCAATGACAAGGCACTTTCGGCTGCCGAGTTAAAAGGAATGAAAACTTTTGTTGATGTGGGATGTACAACCTGCCATTCGGGCGCACTTTTAGGCGGAACTCTTTTTATGAAATTCGGACTGACGGTTAATTACTGGGATTTAACTCACAGCGCAGTTGTCGATAGTGGAAAATATGTTGAAACCCATAACTTGGCCGATATGTATGTGTTTAAATCGATGCCAATGCGAAATATCGAGAAAACAGCTCCCTACTTTCACGACGGTAGTGTTGCTGATTTGGGCGAGGCAATTAAGATTATGGGGAAAGCCGAATTAAACCGCGATTTAACCGACAAGCAGGTTGCCGATATTGAAGTATTCTTGAAAACATTAACCGGAGATATTCCTAAAAATGCGCTTCTGACAGAAGCACAATAAAAAGATTTTTTAGTAACAGTATCGATGTTAATTTTTGCTGAATAAATACGAGAATAATAAAGAAGAGAAATAGGGAATATAAAATAGGAGTTGTTTTCTAACACCGTGTTCTTCCCTATTTCTTTTCGCTATTGTCTGTGTAAATAATGTATCTCCAGTAAAATATTCAACTTCGTTCAACTTCTGTCATTGACTCATTATGCCAATTCAAAAAAATGGGTGGCCACTCGCAATGACGTTAATTTCATATTCTAAACGGACACGAATGAAAAAAAAAGCTATTTTTGACACAGAAAAAAAGTGAGTATGGAATTTTTGAAAATTATATTACTGGCGGTTGGATTACTGGCATTTGCAATATTTGCCATGGCAATACGGATTATTATAAAAAAAGGAGGACGGTTTCCCAATACACATGTTAGCGGCAACAGGCATTTAAAGCGCAACGGTGTTTATTGTGCGCAAACACAAGACAAACTGGCTCAACGAAGTGCATGGAAAGAGGTAAAGTACGACAAAGTTATGTTTGTTCCGGGAGCGAATACAAAAAAATAAAAGCTCCTCCTATTCAACAATGTATTTGCTAAAATTCTCCGACATATAAACCTGATTTGCACCGTTTTTATCGGAATAGATGAAGTAGATTTCCAGACCCGGAACCCGGCGGGCAATTTCAATTCCCATTTCCATTCCAAGCACCATAAACGATGTGGCAAAAGCGTCGGCAGTCATGCAATCGTTGGCTAAAACGGTGGCACTTAACAGGCTATGCTGAACCGGATATCCTGTTTTGGGGTCGATGGTATGTGCATATTTTTTTCCGTTTTCGATATAGAAATTACGGTAGTTTCCGGAGGTGGCCATCGCTTTGTTATTCAATTGAAGTTTTGCCTGAATCTCGGTAACCGAATTGTAAAGGTTTTCATCGGGTTTACTAATGCCAATGGTCCAAACTTTGTTTCTTGCATTTTTCCCGTGGGCAACAATCTCACCTCCAATTTCAACCATATAATTTTTACACCCTTTATTTTTTAAAAAGCCGGCAATTAAATCGCTGGTGTACCCTTTCGAAATGGCGTTCATGTCAATATCAATATTTGGGTTATCTTTTATGATAACTCCATTTTTTAACCGGATTTTTTTGTATCCTGTTAATTGCATCAAACTGTCAATTCTTTCGGGTGTCATTTTCTCTTTTTCTGTAGGCCCGAATCCCCATGCATTTACCAGCGCCCCTGCCGTAATATCGAAAGCTCCATTTGTAATTTCCGATATCTCCATTGCCTTTTTAAAGCAAGTAATAAACTCGGGCTCAAGCGAAACCGGCCGGTTCTGGTTTACTTTCGAAATGGTCGACTCTTTTTCGTAGGGAGAGAAAATGAGTGTGTATTTTCTAAATTCCTTCTCTATCTCGGGCTGTAAATCTTTGCCGTTGGGACTTTCGTAAATAATGCTGTACATTGTGCCATACACAAAACCTTTGTTGTATATGTATTTACTGTTTTGTTTGCACCCGCTAAAAACAGCAATAATTAATAAAAGCAAGAGAAATTGAATCTTCATTTTTTTTTTTGCGAAAGTAAGAAAATTGGAGAAAACGATGTCTGCAATCAAAAGATTTGTTTTAAATTACGATAAATTTGAGCGAGGTGTAATC
>JALUZN010000047.1 GCA_027011835.1 Draconibacterium sp.
TTTCTGCTAAAAATTTGTGTTAAAATAACTTCTTTTTTTTGAAGTGCTAAAATTAATATTTTATGAAGTTGTTTTGGCTTTAAGTTAGGATGGTTATAAAAGCAAATAATATTTAGCTTTGCTACAAGTTTTTGAAAAACAAAAAGAATGAAGGTATTTAAATTTGGAGGAGCATCGGTAAAAGATGCCGAAGCGGTACGAAATGTTGCCAAAATAATTGATGGTAATCGTAACTTGGTTGTTGTTATTTCGGCCATGGGGAAAACCACAAACCTGATGGAGTCGTTGGTGAAATCGTACTTTCAAAACGATGGAAATGCACCGGACATTTTTGCCGAATTTAAAACATTTCATCTTAAAATTTGTAACGAACTTTTTATAAACAACACAACGCCAGAACCTGTTCTTTCGCTTTTTGCCGAACTGGAAAACAGACTAAATAAAACTCCTTCGCTCGATTTCAATTTCGAATACGACCAATTTGTTGGATTTGGCGAAATGGTTTCAACAAGGATTATTAGCGAATACCTGAATTTTGTTCAGGTAAAAAACCGTTGGATCGATATCAGAACCTGTTTACGAACCGACAATAATTTTAGAGATGCCGCAGTTAACTGGCAATTAACAGAAAAGCTGATGCCGCAGGTTTTTTCGTTTAAAAGCGATGATTTGTACATTACTCAAGGTTTTATCGGTTCAACAAAATCGAATTTAACCACAACACTTGGGCGCGAAGGTTCCGATTTTACGGCAGCAATTATCGGCAATGTATTAAATGCCGAAAATGTATCGGTATGGAAAGATGTTCCCGGCGTATTAAATGCCGACCCAAAAAAGAGAACTGATGCAGAAAAAATCGATGAACTCTCGTACCGCGAAGCTGTTGAAATGGCGTACTCGGGTGCGCAAATTATTCACCCAAAAACAATGAAACCGCTGCACAACAAACAAATTCCACTTCTTGTAAAATCGTTTGTAACCCCCGCTAACCCGGGCTCGGTAATTCATCATATTAACTATAAGCTGCAACTTCAGCCGGTTTTTATTACAAAAGAAAATCAGGTTTTACTTACCATTTCGCCCATCGACTTTTCGTTTATTACCATCGAAGACATCAACGAAATTGTTGCTGTTTTGCACGCACACCGCATTAAAATTAATCTGATTCAACAGTCGGCTATCGATTTTAACCTCGTTGTCGATACCCCCGAAACCGATTTAAATAGTGTTTTGCGTCTTCTCTCCGAAAATTACATTGCGCATTACAACACCAATCTTACCCTACACACCATTCGCCATTTTAATAGTGCTGTAATTCAGGAAATTAAAAAGAATAAAAAAGTTTATTTGGAACAAAATAGCCGGCGAACTGCCCGGTTACTTACCGCCGAATAACAGAATAAATAAATGGATTGAGTATAGTTGTAATTTTTCCCCAATGAAACTTACTGATACTGTTGAGAAACAAAATAGAGAGTACGATGAAGGGAAAAAAGATAGTACCATACGCAATTGGAGTTGTTGTTATTGCCATAGTTCTTTTGGTTGTTGGGAAAAAGCAGGGCTGGTTTGGTAAAGACTTTGCCATTAGCGTTGCCACCGAAACGGTTAAAAGCAAAACAATTACCGAATTTATTACTGCAAACGGAAAAATCCAACCTAAAACCGAAGTAAAAATCAGCCCCGATGTGTCGGGAGAAATTATTAAACTTTATGTTGAAGAGGGCGACGAAGTAAAAGAGGGCGACCTGCTTTGCGTAATAAAACCCGAAATGTATATTTCGGCATTAAATCGTGCCGAAGCTACACTTAACTCGTCGAAAGCCCGGCTGGCACAGGCCGAAGCACAACAAATTGAGAGTAAACTTACTTTCGAAAGAACAAAGAAGTTGTATGATAAAGGAACAATTGCTGCCTCGGAATACGAATCGGCCGAGGCTAAATTTAAAGTTTCGGAAGCCGAAGTGCGGGCAGCCGAATATGCAGTAAAAAGTGCCGAAGCCGGTGTTTCGGAAGCAAAAGAACAACTTACAAAAACAAAAATTTATGCTCCTATTTCAGGAACAATTTCATCGTTAAAAGTAGAGCAGGGCGAGCGTGTTGTTGGAACAAATATGTATGCAGGAACTGAAATGATGGTGGTTGCCAACCTCGAAGAGATGGAAGTTGAAGTTGAGGTGAACGAAAACGATATTGTAAAAGTTTCGAAATACGACACGGCACTGGTGGAGGTAGATGCCTACCTGAACCGGAAATTTAAAGGCGTTGTTACCGATATAGCCAACTCGGCAAGTACAACAGGAACCTCGGCCGACCAGGTTACTAATTTCGATGTAAAAGTTCTGCTTATTCGCGATTCGTATGCCGACTTAATCGACCCCGCATCCGGAAATTTATATCCATTCAGGCCCGGTATGTCGGCAACAGTAGATATTTTAACCGAAACCCGCGAAAATGTAATTTCGGTACCAATTTCGGCCGTTACCACACGAATTAAGAAAAAAGACGGTGGAACAGAAGATGTTAAAGAGAAAACCAAAACAACCGACAAAGAGAAAGTGGTTAAACGCGATGAAAAACAAGAAGTTGTATTTCTATACAAGAATGGCCATGTTAAAAAAACAGAGGTAAAAACAGGAATTCAGGACAACAACAGTATCGAAATTTTAGAGGGAGTTACCGAAGGCGACGAAATTGTTGTAGCTCCCTACAATGCAATAAATAAAACGCTTAAAGACAGCATGCAAGTTAAAAAAGTGAAAGAAAAAGAGCTTTTTAAAACGAAGAAATAATTAACATCTCCCCTTGAAATATATGATTTGGTTTGAGTATATTTATGCCAAATTATACATCATTTGGCAGATAGTGCTATCTCGAAAACTTTCGGGAAAAGATAAAAAGCAATAAAAAAACATATTGCAAACCCGAAGATTTGTAGCAATAAAATGCCAAACGCACCATGTTTAACCGCTAGTTGCAAGCTTAAGTAGAAAAGATGTACTTTTGAAAACAAATATTTAAAACATTCTTGAAAGTAGAACATAACATATCGCGACTAAAATATTTATTGAAAATGTATAAACTTTCCAGTGTGGAATTTTTATATAAAATAAGTAAAGGGCTAAAGAAACCTATAACAGAAGATGATGTATTTTCCAAAAGAATAGAGATTGGGCATTTAAAAAGAATAGATAAAATATTTGAAAAAGGTATACACTATTATTTAGACCCAAAAGCACCCGAAAATTCGAAAGAAGCAAGCGTATTCTTTAGAAAAGAAAGCTTCGAAACAAATTTAAATTTCAGAGCAAAAAAAATAGTTAGTCAATTTGAAGAACTAAAATTATCAATTACCGCTATTTCTAAATTAGCGGAATTCGACATAAAAAGAAAAATCCCAAAATTCAGTATTAATGACAACCCTGAAAAAGTAGCTATTGAATTTAGAAACATTTTGTATCCAAATTTTACTACTAAGCGTAGAGACTTTCTGAAATTATTAATTTCAAAATTTGCTGATAATAATATCTTGGTATTCGAGTTTGTAGAAACTCACAATAGAAAAGAGAAAGCCAATATTGATGGATTTTTCCTTAAACCAAATGTAATAGTTCTCAAAAGACATCAATATTTTAGGAGAGAAATATTCACTTTAGCTCACGAATTAGGTCATTTTTTACTTGATAAAGAAGAAGTTGAATTACTGGACTATGAGGTAATTGCTGACAGAAACTTGCCATCAATTGAAAGATGGTGTAATGATTTTGCATTCTATTTCTTAATTGGTGATTATGGTGAATTATTAAATAAACTTGAACCTGCAAATCCATCAAATGATTATCATTTTGACTTAATAAAAACAATCTCAGATAATACCCATTTAAGTCAAATAGCATTATTCACAAGATTGTTATTTCAAAACCAAATTAGCAGTTCCAATTATAATAAAGTTAAAAATGACTTTGAAGAACAATTTGAAAAATATCAAGAGGAAAAGGAGAGAGAAAAAGAATTACAAAGAGAGAAAGGAATTAAACAACGAGGGTCGGTAGCCAAACCAATTTCTTCACCTTTATTTATTTCAACCATTCAAGCTGCATTTTACGAAGGTGTAATTAATGAATATGAGGTTTGCAAGAAACTAAATATTAAACCTGGAAAATTAGAAAAGTTTATTCAATGATAGTTGTAATAGATACAAGTTCTTTATTGTCCTTGGTTCGTTATTACTTGCCATTTGACAAAAACAATAAACTTTTTAAATTCATTAAAAAAGAGATACAAAACCATAATATTGTAGTC
>JALUZN010000048.1 GCA_027011835.1 Draconibacterium sp.
GAATGGTTGCAGCGGGCAGTATTATTTTGCCCCCTTTTGTACAATCATGTCAAAACGCACAAATATCAAATACAGTGAAAAGTTATTTAGACCACTTTGAGGTTTCTACCGAGATGTTGCAAAAAGTAATTGCAACGGCCATGAGCAAAGGCGGCGACTATGCCGACCTGTTTTTCGAACACAAAACATTAAACAACCTTGGGTTAGAAGACGGGAAAGTAAACCGCGCCTATTCGAATATCGATTTTGGAGTGGGTATCAGAGTCTTAAAAGGCGACCAAACGGGGTTTGCCTATTCCGAGAATATTACTCTCCCCGACATGTTAAATGCAGCCAAAATGGCTGCCAATATTGCAAATAGCAATGCAAGTTATCATGCCGGTGCCGTGAACGAAAAAAAACCGGCAAACTATTATAACATCTCAAAAAAATGGAACGACGTTTCGGTAAAAGACAAAGTTCCTTTTGTTCAGAAAATAAACGATAAAGTGTTTGCAATGGACGACAAGGTAATTAAAGTAAATGCCTTTTTGAACGACGAAACAAGCTACACACTTTTTTATAATTCTGAAGGCCGGTTAACATACGACTATTTGCCCATGGTAAGTTTTGGCGTTATTTGCATTATGCAAAAAGGCGAACAAATTGAAAACTCGTATGCTGCACGCTCGTTCCGCAAAGGATTCGAATGGCTAGGCAACGACATAATTAATGAGCTTTCGAACGAAGTGATTAACCGCACAAACCTTCTGTTTGAAGCAACAAAACCCAAAGCCGGCGAAATGCCGGTGGTAATGGGCGCGGGAGGTTCGGGAATATTACTTCACGAAGCAATCGGACACACTTTCGAAGCCGACTTTAACAGAAAAGGAACATCGATTTTTAGCGATAAAATGGGTAAAAAAGTTGCCGAAAGCTTTATAAACATTATCGACGACGGCACCCTCAAAGGAAACCGCGGCTCGATTAATATTGATGATGAAGGAAACGAAGTTCAAAAAACGTACATGGTTAAAGATGGCATATTAAACAGCTACCTGCACGATAAAATAAGTGCAAATTATTATGGTGTCGCTCCAACTGGAAACGGCCGGCGCGAATCGTTCCGTTATATTCCTATTCCACGAATGCGGGCAACCTATATGGAAGCCGGACAGAGCTCGAAAGACGATATTATTTCGAACGTTGATTACGGTGTTTATGTCGATAATTTTAGTAACGGGCAGGTGCAAATTGGCGCCGGCGACTTTACGTTTTTTGTAAAGTCGGGTTACCTCATCGAAAAAGGAAAACTTACACAACCCATAAAAGACATTAATATTATTGGAAACGGCCCACAAGCTTTGGCCGATATTTCGATGGCTGCCAACGATTATTTAATGGACAACGGAACGTGGACCTGCGGGAAAAATGGCCAGTCGGTTCCGGTAACTTGCGGACTACCAACGGTTTTAGTTAAAAAACTCACCGTAGGAGGAACAAATTAACCAACTGTTTAAGTTTAATTATTTCACGTTTAAAGAAAGAAAGATGACAAAAGAAGAAAAATATAGTTTGGCAAAATGGGCAATGAATCACGCCCTCGAAAATGGTGCCCAACAAGCAAGTGTAAGTATATCGAACAGCGAAAGCAGCAGCGTTGAAGTTCGCGACGAAAAAATTGACAAGCTGGAACAGGCAATTCAAAACACGCTTTCCATTCGCCTTTTTGTCGACGGAAAATACTCGGCACACTCAACCAACCGGATGAAAAAAGAGGATTTATCGCATTTTATTAACGAAGCAATTGAGGGAACCAAATATTTATCGGAAGATAAATTCCGCACATTACCCGAGCCGGAGCTGTACTACAAAGGAGGCGGCACACCATTAAACACACTCGACCCCGATTTCAACAAAGTTGAACCACAGAAAAAAATTGATTTATCGTTTGCCATAGAAAAAGAGGTGCTTGGAAAAGACGACCGTATTATTTCGGTGTCGGCAAGTTATTACGACGGACTGGAAGAGCGGGTAATGGTTACCAGCAACGGGTTTGAGGGCGACACAGCAAATTCGTATTTTGGAGTAAACGCTTCGGTTTCGGTTAAAAGCGACGATGCACGCCCCGAATCGTACTGGGGCGAAAGTGCAATATTTTTCGACAAACTAAAAAAATCGGGCATTGGCGAAATAGCATTAAAACGCGCCCTCGATAAAATTGGCCAGGAAAAAATTGAGTCGGGGCAAATGCCTATGATTGTTGAAAACCGTCAGGTTGGACGTATTTTCGGCCCACTGATTTCGGCATTAAGCGGCTCGGCAATTCAACAAAAAAACTCGTTTTTAATCGATAAAATCGGGAAGAAAGTTGTTTCCGAAAAACTCACCCTTACCGACGACCCTTTTATTACAGGTGGACGTGGCTCGCGTCTTTTCGACGGCGAAGGACTGGCAACAAAAAAACGCGTTGTGTTTAACAAGGGAGTTCTGGAAACCTACTACATAGACACCTATTATGGGAAAAAACTGAATATGAAACCCAACGGTGGAGGCACCACAAATCTGGTTTTCGAAACCGGAGACAAAGATATTAACCGCTTAATTGAAGGCGTAAAGAAAGGAATTTTGGTGACCGGGTTTAATGGTGGGAACAGCAATGGAACAACAGGAGATTTCTCGTACGGAATTGAAGGATTCTTAATTGAAAACGGAAAAATTACCAAACCGGTTTCGGAGATGAATATTACGGGAAATATGCTTACACTTTGGGCAAACATTGGAGAAATTGGAAACGATGTAAACAAAAACTCATCGTGGATGACCCCTTCAATTTTGTTCGAAAAAGTTGATTTTAGCGGAATTTAGTAATACGGTTTTAAAACCTAATAAACAAATGGCGCCGGATGGCGCCATTTGTTTTTAAAGTTTAAACGTAAAGTTGTTGGTGTTTTTCGTTATCAAGTAAAACAGAAGTTAGCTCAACCAAAGTACCCCTATAACAAATAGTTTTATACCTCCGAAATTCATAAATACATTGTTATTAAGAAAACAAAGAATAAAGTTAATAGAATGTTAAAAACCCAAAGTGATATTTTTTCCTTTACACATTACAATTTGATACCTTTACTATTTTATTAACCAAATTAGCATTACACAAACTACCAAAATACATTTTAACTTCTGACTTTGAAAGAATTAAACTTTTAGACCTTGATAAAAGGACAGAATATGAATTTCATATTGCTGAATTATAAAAAGATGTAAAGCTATTTGGTTTTGTTACAGATTATCAGAAACAAACTTTTAAGGGAAAAGACCCTGCAAATATAAAAGTGCTAAAATTAATAGGAAAACTTCACGACCAACCAAAAGAATTTGGTTATCAGGAACACCCTTTTAGAAGGGTAAAAATTAAGGTGTTCTCGGAAATGGGGTAATTGGTTGAATAAAATTTAATGATATGCAGGATAAAGCGATAGCAGCCATTGGAGCATGGCAATTGGAAGAAAACAAAGGACTTGAACCGGTGGATTTATATATTGAAAATATGTTTCCGGGAAAGGATTACCAGATGTTGTTACTCGTTTTTGAAATAACAAATAATAATGGTGAGTTAATTTGTGAATATAAGGGTGTTGACATTGAAAAGGTTAGTGCTGAAAAAGAGGACTATCGAAAATATGCTTACCGGAAAGGTTCGGCGCGGGGCGGTGACATAACTTTTACTACCAAAGTAAGTAGCCCGGTAATCAAAAAGATATCAGGAATAAAAAACACTACTTTTAAAAATGTGCTTGCCTATTATAAAGGAGAACACAATGGAGTAGAATATTTTAAATTATTGAAATCAGTTTTTATTGAAAATGAACAAGACATTATTTCAAAAATTGATGAACGATTTGAGAATTTCACAAGGGAAGAAACTGTTGCAACCGGGTTGAGTTTTAAAATTATCGAGAATAGTATTGAAAAATATTTACGCGATTTTGACTTAATAAAAGAAATACTAATTCTTTCCGGGTCAACTACAAACTATATTCACGCAGGAATCGAATCAAAATCAAAAAATAAGGTGAGTTCGGTGTCGAATACATTATCAGACGAAATATATGGCTTTGCCGCTCCTTTTAAATATTCTAGCCCTGACAAGCCTGGTTTTATAAGCGGTTATTTTAATAAGAAAAAGCATTGGCGCAATTACCCTATATCTTCAGAAGAAACCTTGCCACTTGAGCTTGGGAGAAAATATATTACGCAAAATTTAACAGGATATTTTTATGGTCATACATATATGATTGTTCCACATCCAATCATTA
>JALUZN010000049.1 GCA_027011835.1 Draconibacterium sp.
GGTAACACCAAAGCTTTGAATTTGCCCCAAAATTGGTTTACCTGCCGTAGACGAAGGCTCACCATCGTCGTTTGCACGTGTTCTGAAATTTTCTGTTCCCAGTTGCCAAGCATAGCAATGATGCCTAGCGCTGTGGTGTTCTTTTTTTAATTTAGTAAGAATTGTCTTCACCGCGTCTTCCGATTCCAGAGGAAAGGCAAACGAGTAAAATTTACTCCCTTTCTCTTTATAATAGCCCTCGCTGCTTTTCTCAATGGTTTTATAACTGTCGGTTGCCATATTAAAAAAAAACATCTGCCGGCTGACAGATGTTTTTATATTTGGTAATAGATTACATTTTTAATTTTTTCTCGATATCTTCTACAAACTGCCTGAAGTTTTTGTCGGTATCTTTTAGGTTATTCACCGTTTTGCAGGCATGCAAGACCGTTGCGTGGTCTTTACTTCCAATTTGAGCTCCAATACTTGCAAGCGAATATTTTGTAAGGCTTTTCGAGAAATACATGGCAATTTGCCGAGCCTGAACAATTTCGCGTTTTCGTGTTTTTGCCTGCAAGGCATCAACCGACATACTAAAATAGTCGCAAACTACTTTCGAAATGTATTCGATTGAAAGTTCGCGTTTTGCATTTTTAACCAGCTTGTTAATCAGTTTTGCTGCCAGTTCGAGTGTTATTTCGCGTTTGTTTAGCATCGACTGCGCCAACAGCGAAACCAGTGCTCCTTCAAGTTCGCGTACATTATTCGTAATGTGCGAAGCAATGTATTCCAGCACTTCATCGGAGAGTGTGATTCCGTCTTTATAAACTTTTGCACGTAAAATCTGCATTCGTGTATCGAAATCGGGAGTTTGCAAATCGGCTGTCAATCCCCATTTAAACCGCGACAACAGCCGCTGCTCCATTCCTTTAAGTTCAATTGGTGGTTTATCGGACGTTAAAATAAGCTGTTTCCCCATTTGGTGTAAATGGTTGAATATGTGGAAAAACGTCTCTTGCGTTTTCTCTTTTCCCGCAAACTCGTGCACATCGTCCAAAATCAAAACATCAATCATTTGGTAAAAATGAAGGAAGTCGTTCCGGTTGTTGTTACGGGTTGCCTCGGTAAACTGAGTTTGAAATTTATTTGCATTCACATACAAAACAACTTTATCAGGAAACTGCTCTTTCACCTCAATTCCGATGGCTTGCGCCAAATGCGTTTTCCCTAAACCCGAATTTCCATATATCATTAACGGATTAAATGCCGTTCCGCCCGGGTTTTGTGCAACGGCATAACCGGCACTTCTTGCCAAACGGTTACAATCGCCTTCAACAAAATTTTCGAACGTATTGTTGGGCTTTAATTGCGGATCGATCTGCAATTTTTGTATTCCCGGAATAATAAATGGATTTTTTATTGCTGCCTTATTTTCGGCTTTAAGCGGAACAGTTAACGGTTTATTCTGAATTCTTGCGCTGTTGTTGGTAGGGTAACTAACCGTATAAGGTTCGTTGCCGTTTTGATTTCCCATAACAACATTATATTCAAGCTTTGCATCGTTTCCTAAAACCATGCGCAGTGTTTTTCGCAAAATATCGATAAACTGCTCTTCAAGGTACTCGTAAAAAAAAGCACTTGGCACTTGAATTGTTAAAACTTGTTGATTAAGTTTTACGGGGATAATTGGTTCAAACCATGTTTTAAAACTACTGCTGGGCACGTTATCTTTGATAACGATCAGGCATTTTTCCCATACAGTTTTGTATTGTTCGCTCATTTATAAAATTTGGTTTTTCGAGGTTCTACAACTAAATTATTGTGGAATTACCGACAACAAAATTTGCGAAAAAAAAGTTAAAAAAAAAATCAAATTTCTATTGCAATTATCTTAAATGTTATATCGTTTTCTGTTTCAGTCTTTTAAAAATTTATTTTTTTTAATATTTGTCAATCGACTAATACACAGCTAGTTACAACTAACAAATTGACTGTCAACCGCATAACCGGTAGGTACTGGTTGGGTACATTGTTGATAAGTCGATTTTATTGTGGAAATGTTCGAATTTAGTGCAACGATTTCAGTGCTTTTTCAAGTTTTATTAACCGTCCGTTTTTAAATGCTACGATGGTTGAGTTGGGGAACCTGCTTTTAACCGATTCCTGAATTTTCTGAATTTCAGAATAGGAAGAACTCGCCCCCAGTAAATAGGAATATGCTCCACTGGCCATAAACTCTTCTACCCCATCAATTCCCTCAAAATATTTCGAATTTTTTGGAATTTGATTTTCGGTAGAAACAAGATGAACTTTAAAAATTATATTTTTTGAGTTTCCCTGCGTATTTGCATTTATATAGTACTCTTTTCCAAAATCCAAAGCCGAGAAATGTAAATAACGTTTCGGGTTGGCTTGAATATCGTTAATTAGAAAGCTGAGATTATCAGACAAATCGGTTATCGACCGGTATAATTTGTCGTCGTTCAAAAGCAAGCCTGCAGTACTTTCTTCGCTGTTCAGTTTTTCGAGTATTGTAACTATTTGCTCCGATGCCCCCGAAATATTCTCTAAAACAGGGGTAATTGAAATATTTGCCAACGTGTCGCTAAAGCTTGAAAGGTTTTTAATGGTTGTTTCGAGCTCTTTTGTATTGTTGTTAAAGGTGGTTGTAATTTCATCGATATTTGTAATAATATGCTTGATTCCATCTTTTTCTGAAGCTACAATGTTTTGGAGGTCGGCAGTTGTTTTTTCAATGTTTTCAATAGTTTGATTAACGTTTGCAAAACTCTCCGACAAGTTTTTACGGGCATCTTCGTTAAAAATTACGGTAAGTACCGTAATTGCCGAGTCGATGGTACTAAGAAGCTGTTCTGCTTTGTTTTTAAGAGGAAGGACCTGCATGCTCACCTGCTCTTTTAAATCGTCTTCAACCGAACCGGGAATTGTATCGTAAGGATTGTAGATCTCACTCTGCTTACTAATGTTAAGTTTTATCGAGCGTGTTCCCATTATATCGCTGCTAACAATCTGAGCTACCGAGTTTACAGGTATTTTAAATTCGCCGTCAACCGTAAATGCAACCACTAGTTTGCCACTGTGGTCGGGAGTAAAAGTAATGCTTTTAACCAGCCCGATTTGGTATCCGTTAACCGTTACTTTACTTGCTTCAACAAGTCCGTCAACGCGGTCGTAAACAACAATATAAGTGTTGCTCTGTTTAAACAGATCGTGCCCTTTCAGGTAGCTCATGCCCCAAATAAGTATGGTTACCGAAATTACGATTAATATGCCCAGTTTTGTATATTTTGAAACTTTCATTGATATCAGTTATTTGTTCTCAATAGCGATGTAAAATTAGGGATTTCAAATGTTAATAACTACATTTTCGACAATGCTTTTTTCACAGAAATTGATTTACCCTTTTCAAAGGCCACCACAAAAGCATTCTCGAACTTGTTCTGAATTCGAATTCTCTCCTCCTCTGCCTTCTCAAACGAGTTGAATTTGCCTGAATAATACCGGTTTATGTTTGCCGATTCTATTCTGAAAATATTTTTTTCTCCTTTAAAATTCTCCGGTGTAGTTTCAATTTTTCTTTTTAAAGCCATTATTTGAACCGAAAAAAAGATATTGTTTGAAGTCTGATTCTTAACAACCGTTTGCTCTTCTTGTTTTGGCGCAAGTTGTGCTGCCGGTTTATTTTGGGTTCGATTTGGAGCACTCTTCGCTGTAATTAAATTGAAACTGCTTTTGGCCTCAATCTTTTTCTTATAAACTGCAAATGCTTTAAAAATTGCTAAAGCAAGTTTCTCTTTACCTGGTTCGCTCAATAAAAAATTCCTCTCGGCTGTGTTACTTAAAAAACCTGTTTCGATTAACACACCGGGCATTGTTGTTCGGCGAAGCACGAGAAATCCGGCTTGCTTAACACTGCGGTCGGCACGACTTGCCTGCTCTTTAAACTCTTTTTGAATGGCCGATGCAAACAGCACACTTTGCTCGAGATATTCGTCTTGAACCAGCTCGAACATAATATACGATTCGGGCGAATTGGGGTCGAATCCTTCGTACGTTTTGTTGTAATCGTCTTCGAGTAAGATAACTGAATTCTCTTTTTTGGCAACTTCCAGATTGTCTTTACTTCGGTGTTGCCCCAATACAAACGTTTCGGTTCCGTGCACCGATTTTTGCTCAACAGCATTTACATGAATGGAAATAAAAAGGTCGGCCTTATTTTTATTGGCAATGTTGGCACGTTGATGCAGCGGAATAAAAACATCTTTTGTGCGGGTATATAC
>JALUZN010000050.1 GCA_027011835.1 Draconibacterium sp.
ACAAATATTTTTTTCTAATTTTTTTATACCGGTTTAATTCAGGTTGCCAGCTTTGTAAAATCTCATTTTCGGTTTTGTTTGCGCGTATCTGCTGAATTAAATCATCGGTTCCGGCAAGCTTGTTTAGCCATTTCTCGCGCGTTAAAAACTCGTTTTTATTTTTGTATTTAGAGTAGAACTCAATAAAATATTTTAAAGTAAATGTTGGAATTTCATTTAACTTGCGTAAATCGATTCCATAGCATTTTTTGTCTTTGTTAAGGGGGTTTATTGCAACTCCCGGAATACTTCGAGGGGTAAAAACAAAGGTGCCTAAATTTGGTTGTAATCCGCCAATTGCCTGAAACGGGAAGTCGGTGCCACGCCCCACACTAACACTTGTTGCTTCGAAAAAACAGAGCGACGGATAAAGTCTAACTGCCCGGTAATTGGGTAGATTTGGCGACGGACGAACAGGTAATTCGTATTTTGTTGAATGGGTATAGTTTTTAACTTTTATAACTGTTAAGTCGCATTTTTTGTCGGTGTCGAGCCATCCCTCTCCGTTTATCATTTTGGCCAGTTCGCCAACGGTCAATCCGTGTACAATCGGAATTGGATCCATTCCTACAAACGATTTAAATTCCGGTTTCCGAATTGGGCCTGCAACATAATCGCCGTTTGGATTGGGGCGATCGAATACAATAACCGGAATTCCGTTTTCGGCACACGCTTCCATAACCAAATGCATAGTTGAAATATAGGTGTAAAACCTGCAGCCCACATCTTGAATGTCGAAAACAATGATGTCGATATTTTTTAAGTGTTCGGGCGTTGGTTTTCTGGTTTTTCCATAAAGCGAAAAAACTTTAATTTCCGTTTTCGAATCGATACCATCTTTTATTTTTGCTCCGGCAGAAGCATCTCCGCGAAACCCGTGCTCGGGGGCAAAAATCTTTTCAATCTGAATGTTTTTACTCAATAAAAAATCGACTAAATGTGTATTGCCAATAACCGAAGTGTTATTTACCACCAAACCAACTTTTTTGTTCTTCAACAAAGGCAGGTATTTTTCCGGTTGTCCGGCTCCTGTAACAATCGAATTATTTTCAGAAATCGAACAAAATTCTAAAACGAGAAATAAAAATACCAAACCAATAAACTTAAACATAAGTTGTAACCATTATATTTGTAGTTGCGAAAATACAAATTCAATCTTGATTGAAGAATAAATTGAATATAAATTCATTACAAAACTTGTAGGTATGAACTTTATAAAGAAAACAATACTCTCCACATTGCTTATAACAGTATTTGCCATTTTTAATTCAACTGCTACCGAGCCTCCTTTTTATAAATATAAAACCGATTCGTGGGTAAACGAGCAGCTTAAAACTTTAACTCTCGACGAGCGAATTGCGCAGTTAATGATGATTGCTGTTTTCCCGAAACATAACGATGCAGAAAACCGTGGTGTTGTTGAAAAGATAAAGAAATATAAGCCGGGTGGAATAATTGTTATGCAGGGAACACCGGTAAAAACGGCAACGTGGATAAATAAATTTCAAGCTGCTTCGGTTACTCCGCTGTTGGTTGCAACCGATGCAGAGTGGGGGTTGCGTATGCGAATCGATAGTACGCTGCGTTATCCATATGCTCAGGCAATTGGAGCGGTTCGCGACACAACTTACATTTACCAAATGGGGCGTGACTTTGGAAATCAGTTGAAACAGTTGGGAATTCAGATGAATTTCGCTCCGGTGGTCGATGTAAATACAAATCCGAATAATCCGGTTATTAATTTCCGGTCGATTGGAGAAGACAAAAAAAATGTTGCCGAAAAAACGTGGCTGATTGCAAAAGGAATGCAGGATGTAGACGTAATACCAATTGCAAAGCATTTTCCGGGTCACGGCGATACAAAAACCGATTCGCACAAAGCCCTGCCAATAATTACCCATTCGAAAAAACGATTAGACGATATTGAGTCGTATCCGTTTCGTTATCTGTCCGACAGAGGAATTTGTGGCGTAATGTCGGCACATCTTAATGTTCCTGCTCTCGATGATTCAGGACGACCTTCGTCGGTTTCGAAAAAGATAATTACCGGATATTTGAAAGACGAAATTGGGTTTAAAGGGTTTGTGGTTTCCGATGCTATGAATATGAAGGGCGTGCGCAACCGGGTGAAAAACACCGAGTTGGAAGCAATAAAAGCCGGGAACGATATGATTGAGTTTGTCCCCGATTTGGGTAATGCCATAAATCAGGTTAAACAGGCAATTGCAAATGGTACTTTTACCGAAGCCGAGGTAAACGATAAATGCCGTACAATTCTGGCATTAAAAAGGTGGGTAAATTTGAATAAATATCAACCCGTTGAAACAACGAATCTGACTGCCCGATTAAACTCGCCTCGCTACGAAGTAACAAGTAGAAAGCTGATAAAAGGATCGTTAACCGTTTTGAAAAACGAGAATATTTTACCGGTTCAGGACCTGGAAAAGCAAAAAATTGCCACGGTAGTAGTTGGCGGAAATAAAATTTCGCCTTTCCAAAAAATGGTTGGTAATTATATAAAAACCGAAAATTTCTTCATCTCGAAAAATGCCACCGAAAAAGAGTGGGTTCAACTTCGGCAAAAACTGGAGAATTACAACCTCGTAATTGCCGGTGTTGAGGGAATAAATGTTTATCCTTCAAACAAATATGGTACAACCGAAATGCAACGGCAAATTGTTTCGGAAATTGTTGATGCGAACAATTCGATAATTCTGTTTTTTGGAAATGCTTATGCATTGAAGTGGTTTAAAAATATTCAGCATTCGAAAGGATTGGTTTTGGCATATCAGAATAGCAAATTAGTACAGGAACTTGCTGCTCAGCTGGTTTTTGGTGCGTTCGATGCATCGGGGAGATTGCCGGTTTCGGTAAACGAGTGGTTTAAACTTAACGATGGAATGGATGTGAAAAAGAACAAAACGTTTGCCTACACTGTTCCCGAAGAGGTTGGAATAAGTACTGAATTGCTTAACCATAAAATCGATTCAATTGCGATGCTTGGTGTCGATTCGGCAGCATATCCGGGGTGTCAGGTTTTAATTGCAAAAAACGGAAATGTTATCTTTCATAAATGCTATGGATACCACACCTATAAAAATATTCTGCCGGTTACCGAAAACGATATTTACGATTGGGCATCGGTTACAAAAGTTACCGGGGCGTTGCCGGCAATAATGAAGATGGTTGACGAAAAAAAGATTAAACTCGATGCAAAATTTAGTAAATACTGGCCCGATTTTAAGAACTCGAATAAAGAGAATTTAACCGTTCGCGAAATTCTTGCGCATCAGGCGGGGCTGGCTTCGTGGATTGCTTTTTGGACAATGACAGTAACCGATAAGAATGAACTCGACAAACGGGTTTTCCGAGAATTCCCATCGGGAGATTTTAACGTTCGTGTGTCGGACAATTTATATATGAACCGGAATTACCGGAAAACAATGTATGATACAATAAGAACATCGGAGTTGCTTCCGCGGAAAAAATACGTTTATTCGGGGTTGAGCTTCTATTTGTATCCCGAAATTATCTCGAACTTAACGGGGCAAAAGTTCGAAAGCTACCTGAAAAATACGTTTTATAAACCACTTGGTGCATCGACCATAACATTTAATGCTTACAAGCATTTTCCTATGAAAAGAATTATTCCGACCGAAACCGATGATTTCTTCCGAAAGCAGCAGATTCAAGGTTTTGTTCACGACGAGGGGGCTGCAATGATGGGTGGCGTTTCGGGGAATGCCGGGCTTTTTGGTACTGCCGGCGATTTGGCAAAAGTTTTTCAGATGTATTTGCAAAAAGGGTATTTTGGCGGACGACGTTACATCTCGGAAAAAACATTAAATGAGTTCTCGAAAATACAATATCCCGACAACAACAACCGACGCGGGCTCGGGTTCGATAAACCATTGATTGATAACGATAAAAATAAACTGGAAGATGCATATCCGGCGGTAAGTACAAGTAAAAATAGTTTCGGGCACAGCGGGTTTACCGGTACTTTTGCATGGGTTGACCCCGACAACGGTCTGCTTTTTATTTTTATGTCGAACCGTGTTTATCCAACCCGCGAAAACAGGAAGCTTTACTCGTTAAATATTCGTACCGCTATGCATCAGGCTATTTACGATTGCATTGAAAAAGGATTGAGCTCAGGTTCCTCGGGGTATTAAAA
>JALUZN010000051.1 GCA_027011835.1 Draconibacterium sp.
AGTCTTGTGTCTAGGGTCTAGGTTCTTGTATCTTGACTCTAATTTAAAAATTATGAAACGAGTAATAATAGTACGCCACGCAAAAGCGGTTCCGTACGGCTACGAAGACGATTTTAGCCGCGACCTGCGCGACCGCGGTAAAAACGATGCAAAACTGATAAGTACAGAATTGCAACGACGTAAAATAAAAGCTGATGTAATAATTGCAAGTCCGGCAAAGCGGGCACTAAAAACCGCTCGTATTTTTGCTGAGAATATAGGTTTTAATAAAAAAGATATTGTTGAACGCGAAGATATTTATCGAGGATTAACCACCTCCGAATTTGTCGAGATGGTTCAAAATCTTCCGGAAACAGCCGGAACTGCCTTCTTTTTCGGGCATAACCCGGGGGTGTACTATTTTGTAAGTAATCTGGCCGAAGAGTTCATGGGCGATATGCCAACCTGTTCGACTGTGGCAATCGATTTCGACGTTGACTCGTGGCAAAAAATTGAGGCACGAACCGGAAAAACGGCCTTTCAATTGGTGCCGAGAATGTTTAAATAATAGTACAAAAATTTTATCTTCGAGAACTTTAGACTTTAAACTTTAAACTTTAAACTTTGAACTTTGAACTTTGAACTCAAAATGCAACTATTTTACATACCAAATATAACAGGCACTGAGGTTACCCTAAACGAAACCGAATCGAAACACGCGGTGCGGGTTTTACGATTAGCAGAGGGAAGCCGGGTACAATTAATCGATGGTGAAGGTGGTTTTTACGAAGCACAAATATCGGTTGCTCATCCAAAAAAGTGCAAGCTGCAAATTACCTCATCGACAACAGAGTTCGAAAAACGAAAATTTAAATTGCACATTGCCATTTCGCCAACAAAAAATATCGACCGTTACGAGTGGTTTCTCGAAAAGTGTACCGAGATAGGAATTGACGAAATTACGCCGCTACTATCAGAACACTCTGAGCGGAAAGTAATTAAACCCGAACGGCTGAACAAAATTTTGGTTGCTGCCATAAAACAGTCGTTAAAGGCTTATCTGCCAAAGCTTAATCCGTTAACCGATTTTAATGAGCTTATTTCAGAAAAAAAATATAAAAACCGGTATATTGCACACTGCAACGAGGGCAATAAAACTCACTTGAAAAATAGCATTAAACCTGGCGAAGATGCGTTGATACTTATTGGCCCGGAAGGCGATTTTAGTAACGAAGAGGTTGCTTTGGCAAAACAAAACGGGTTTGCCGAGGTTACTTTAGGAGATGCGCGATTGCGGACAGAAACCGCAGGAGTAGTTGCCTGTACAATTGCAAATCTGATAAACGATTAACGATATGCGGAACTATTTATTAGCACTTTTTTTATTGCTTGCAATTCCCGGGTTGGCCCAAAACCAGGGCGTTAAAATTGCTTTGCTAAAATACAATGGTGGTGGCGACTGGTATTCCGACCCCACTGCGCTGCCCAACCTGATTAAATTTTGCAACGAAAATATCAACACAAATATTTTTCCCGAACCATCGACCATTGAAATCGGGAGTCCCGAGATTTTTAATTTCCCGTTTGTTTACACCACTGGACACGGAAATATAGTGCTCTCGAAAAGCGATGCACAAAATATGAGGCTTTACCTCGAAGCAGGTGGTTTTTTTCATGTTGACGATAACTATGGAATAGATAAATATTTCCGGCGCGAGATGAAAAAAGTATTTCCAAACAAAGAGTTTGTGGAGCTTCCACCTTCACATCCCATTTTTCATCAGAAATACGATTTTAACGAAGGGTTACCAAAAATACACGAACACGATGGGAAACGTCCGCAGGCTTTCGGAATATTTATCAACGAACGGTTGGTTTGTCTTTATACTTACGAGTGCGACCTTGGCGACGGCTGGGAAGATGGCGAAGTACACAACGACCCGCCCGAGCTTCACGAAAAAGCACTAAAAATGGGGGCAAATATTATTTCGTTTGCTTTTGGACAGTAGAGGAAAGAATGGTAATGAATAGATATTTATGGTGGTTTATTGTAAGCAGCAGATGGGAATAACCTTCACAATAAATCTCTACGAATCACCATAAATCACAACAAATCACAACAACTCATGAATAATGAAAGTAGTAGCATTTAACGGCAGTCCACGGCGCGAAGGGAACACAAAACTTTTAATCGAATCTGTTTTCTCTGTTCTCGAGGAGGAGGGGATTGAGACGGAATTCATTCAATTGGGAAACAAAAAAGTTCACGGCTGCACGGCCTGTGCCATCTGCAAAGAGATTACAGACAGCAAGTGCCATATAAAAAACGACTACCTTAATTTCTGCATCGAAAAAATGGTTGAAGCCGACGGAATTATTATTGGTTCGCCGGTATATTTTGCCGATGTAACCACCGAAGTAAAAGCCCTGATTGATGTTGCCGGTTATGTTGCGCGGGCAAACGGGCACATTTTTAAACGTAAAATAGGCGCAGGATTAATTGCTGTTCGACGTGGAGGAGCATTGCCCACTTTTAACACGCTGAATAATTTCTTCCTTATTAACCAAATGATTGTTCCCGGCTCGAGTTACTGGAATTTTGCTTTTGGTCGCAACCCGGGAGAAGTTTTAACCGATAAAGAGGGAATGCAAACTATGCACGACTTAGGCGAAAATATGGCTTGGTTGCTACAGAAAACGGTTGGCCAAAATCGGGAATAAACATTTTCGACGCATTGTCGTTATCTTTTCATTTAAAAGCTTTTTATAAATGAAAAACATTCATGATGATAGATTTCACACACAGGAGCATGATTAAGTTAAAGCACTAAAATTTCTTGTCTTGTGTCTTGGTTCTTGTATCTTGATTCTAAATCTTAAATAAATGAAACGAATATTAATTATCGTAATTCTTCTAATTTCATCTTTCTACTCTTTTGCCCAACGGGGATCGGGTTTTGCATTTGGAGTTGAAGGTAGTGTCCTGTTTAACTCGGCAACCCTGCCCGATATAAAAGTAAACACAAATATTAGCGATATTTTAGATGGGAAAGAGCTGGTAAAAGGAAAAGCAAATTATTCTGACCTCACGTTTAACTACCGGTTTGGAGGGTTTGCAAAATACGACCACGGTTTGGGGTTTGTACTTGTGGAGTTAAATTACACAACAACAAAAATTTTTAAAGAGATTGGGCTTCCCGTTAGCAGTCCTTTTAATAAGAGCAATATTAATCTGGGCACATTAGAACGAGACTTTTCTTACTTCGATATTGCAATCTCGTATAATATATATCTTACTGATAAACTGTTTTTTGGCGTTGGAATTATCCCTGCATTTTTATTGTCGAACACAGGTAGTCAGTCGCCCAATAAAACTGATTGGCGCGCCCTGGCCGGTTTTGGTTATAAAATTACCGATAATTTTTCGCTTTCAACACGACTTGAATTGGGGATAAACGAGGTTTATACCGACAGTTACATTCATCATATTATGATTCCGGTTACTGTACGTTACTCATTTTAATTGTTTAATCTGTTTTTTTCGCTTTCATTTCATGCCAATAAATTTAACGGCAAATCTTAAAATGCTCATTGTGAGTGTGCTATGGGAAAGTTGCCTGGTGTTCACAGAGCTTCTTTCAATTAATCGATGTTTTAAGAAAAAAAACAGCTATTTAATTTCAATTATTTTGCCGAAATATTTTACCGATTAAAATGATTTATTTATATTTGCATCATAATACCATTTCTGGTATTGTGTGTTTGGGGGTTAACATTTAAAAGGCAGCTGTTGAGCTGCCTTTTTCCGTTTCTATACCTCAGTACAAAAAGCATATTTTTGGATCAGTTTAAAAAAGTTGTGGAGAATAAAAGGAGACGCCATGGTAAAGAAATGACAAAAACCTTATTCTTTTAAGTTTCGTAGCTAATTATGCTAACAAGTTGTATCAAATCTTATTAACCTTTTTATAAATCACTATTGTTCGTGATAATTATTAAGATTGCTTCTTCCTCGTTCCTCGTCATCGCAATGACGTTCATTTCAGATCTTTGCCAGATTAAGGAATAGCAAAAATAACCAGGGGACTTTAAAAAAATCAATCAATCTATCAGCAAAAATAAGGTCAAAAAGGTTTTTTACAAACGAATAATGTAAACTAAAACGTGTATTCCCCACAACTTTTTAAATTAATTCCACTTATCTAAATTATAA
>JALUZN010000052.1 GCA_027011835.1 Draconibacterium sp.
ATCTGATATAATTCATTTATTGTATTTAATAATAATCGGCACTTTTATTTATCTTTCGAAACAAAATAAAACAATATGAGACTCGTAGAATTACCTCTTCTGTTTGCATTTTTATTCTTGTTTAATTTGAATGGGTTTGCAGTGCAAATAACCTCGCCAGACACAACAATAATTTACATGAAAGATTTTGGTTTAGAAAAAAACCGTAAAAAAGACTGTGTAAGCATTATAAATAAGGCCATTGAAAGTATAAAAGGCGATAATCCGAAAAAACTGGTTTTTAACCGGGGCGAGTACCACTTTTACCCCGAGCATACTATTCGTAAATATTATTTCGAATCGAATACAACCGACGAAAACCCTCGGAAATGTGCATTTCTTTTCCGAAACATTAAGAACCTAGTTATCGAAGGACATGATAGTCGATTTATTTTTCACGAGCAGATGCAGCCTTTTACTTTTGATAGCTGTTCGAATGTAACATTAAAAAATGTTGACATTGATTGGGACCAACCGCTAATTGCACAAGGTGAAGTTTTAAAAGTAACCGACGAATATATTGAACTTGGCATTAATTTAAAAGAGTCGCCTTACCGGATTGAAAAAGGGAAGTTGATTTTTAACGTTGGTAAATATGGGCGCGAGCCATGGAAATCGTCGATGGAATTCGACCGTAAAGGCCATTTTGTTGTTCCGCAAACCGGCGATGAGGGCTGTTTGGGGCGCGGTTGGGACAACTATCTTGCTGAAAATATTATTCCCGGAGTTATTCGCGTCTATTATCCGTTTGTACGAAAACCGGCAGTTGGCAATTTTTTAGTGATGCGCCACGCCGAACGAATTCATGCGGGTATTTTTATTCAGGAATCGGATAACATAACCATTAAAAATGTAAATCTTTTTCATGCAACCGGTTTGGGAGCGTTGGCTCAGTTTAGCGAAAATCTGACATTCGACGGCTATCGTGCAATCCCGAATAAAATGAAAAAACGCTATTTTGGCGGCGGCGACGATGGATTGCAGGTTTCGAATTGCAAAGGATTGGTTACCGTAAAAAACTGCGAGTTTGCCGGATTAATGGACGACCCGATTAATGTGCACGGTACAAGTGTTCGCATCGAAAAAATAGTGTCGGAGACACAACTTAAATGCATATTTGTACATCACCAAAGCGTTGGAATGCGATGGGGACACCCCGGCGACAAAATTAGTTTTATCGAAAATAAGTCGATGCAATCCATCGCAACAGGCGAGGTAAAGAGTTTTAAACGTATCAATGATACATCTTTTTTGCTCACCTTTAAAGAGCCGGTGCCCAAACAGCTGAAAGAAAAGAATGCGCTGGAAAACCTTACGTGGAGTCCCGACCTGCACGTTACAAACACGCAATTTAAAAGTTGCCGTGCCCGCGGGCTGCTGGTTTCAACTCCCGGTAAAGTGGTAATCGAAAACAATGATTTCGAGTCGAGTGGCAGTGCCATATTAATTGCCGGCGATGCTAACGGTTGGTACGAGTCGGGGGCAGTGACCGATGTTTTAATTCGAAACAATGTATTTACCGAATTGTGCAATACCAGCTCGTATCAGTTCTGTGAAGGGATAATTTCAATTTTTCCAATCATTCCCGGGTTGAATGCAAAAACGCCCCCGTTTCATAAAAATATCAGAATTGTACATAACGAATTTCATCCGTTCGATTATCCGGTTTTATATGCGAAATCGGTTGCCGGAATCTCATTCGATAATAATTCCGTTATACGAAGTCATCGGTTCGAACCGTATCATCGTAGAAAATACACGTTTACTTTCGAGGCGTGTAAAAATATTTCAATCGTAAACAATACTTTTTCCGATGATTTATTGGGACGAAACATCCTACTAAAATGGACAGACAAGAAAGAGTTAAAATGCGATGCAGAACAAAACTTAAAGGTTGAACCCGGAAAGTAGCTTCTTGTTCTTATCAGTTTTTTTTGTCGATTTTTGTATTCTGTTCAGATAAATTTTTGGGCAGAACCATTGGGTTTGATATTCTAATTCAGAAAAATGGACGCTGTGTTACCGGGCAATTTCAACCTTAATTTGCTTAATGCGGCGGTTGTCGACAGCTTCGATGGTGAATTTAAACTGACAGCAATCTATTTTTTCGTAAAGTGTAGGAATCTCTCCTTTAAGTTCAAGAATAAGTCCTGCCAGTGTGTCGGCGTCGCCTTTAACTTCGTCGAAAACATTGTCGTCGCACTCTACTGCTTTATAAAAATCGCCCAACAAAATTTTACCGTCGACAAGAAATTTATTATCCGTTATTTTTGTGACAAAACTCTCTTCTTCATCAAATTCGTCGGTAATGTCGCCAACAATTTCCTCAAGAATATCTTCGAGTGTAACAATTCCGGCAGTTCCTCCATATTCGTCGACTACAATAGCAAGGTGTATTTTTGTTTTTTGGAACTCTTCTAAAAGTGAACTTATCTTTTTTGTTTCGGGAACGTAAAACGGGGCACGAATAAGCGTTTGCCATTTAAACGTATTGCCTTTGTGGCTGTGCGGAAGAATGTCTTTTATGTACAGAATTCCACTGATGTTGTCGAATGAGTCGATAAATACCGGAATACGCGAATATCCCGATTCGTTAATTACTTCAATTACCTTTTTAAATCCGGATTTAATATCTAATGAAACCACATCGACACGGGGCTTCATAATCTCTTCAACATTCTTGTTCCCAAATTTTACAATGCCCTCCAATATCTCTTTTTCATCCGATAGTTCGTGGTCGGAGGTGAGTTCCAGCGCTTGCGAAATTTCGTCCATCGACACTTTTTTCTGGTGTTTTTGCAGCCGCTTATTTACAAACGAAGTGGAATAAATTAAAAGCGAATTTACAGGTCTGAATATTTTTTCGAGAATTTGCAGTGGCAGCGACATGAATCGTGCAAATCCCAAAGCAAAATGTGTGGCATAAACTTTTGGGAAAATCTCGCCAAACAGCAGAAGAAAAAACGATATAATTACAACCTGTAAAACATACTCGGTAAGTTTCGAGTTCTCTATCGTAATTAGGTTCGAGCTGATAAACGAAGTGAGAATAATAATTCCAATGTTTACAAAGTTGTTGGTTACCAGTATGGTAGCCAGTAATCTTTCGGGGCTCTCGAGATTTTTTAAAACTCGCTGGTTAGTTTTGCTTTTTTTCTGAAGTTTTTGTTTGTCGGTAGCGCTAAGCGAGAAGTAGGCAACTTCGGAACCACTTATTAAAGCCGATGTTAGCAATAAAAGCAAAACAATAACTATACTTATTGCAATGCCAAGAGTTAAAGGGTGAGTTTGAATGCTTAAATTGCCAATTCTGGCCGTTTCAAAAAGTGGTTCTGTTCCCAAACTAATCAATTTAATTTATTAAAATGGCAAATCGTCTTCGCCGCTGTCGTCGTTAGTCTCCGGAGCAACCGGCTTTTGTTCCGTGGGTGGAACTGAAGTTGCCGCAGTACTCGTATTTGAGGATTGTTCAGAAGGAGAACTTTTTTTGCCAAGCATTCGCATAGTATCTCCATAAATTTCGGTCATGTATCGTTTGTTACCTTCTTTGTCGTCGTAACTCCGTGTGCGAATTTTTCCTTCAATATAGAGTTGGTCTCCTTTTTTTACCCATTTTTCGGCAACATCGGCAAGTCCGCGCCATAAAACAATGTTGTGCCACTCGGTAGTCGAAACTTTTTCGCCGTTTTTTGCTGTGTACGATTCGGAGGTTGCCAACGGAAAATTAGCAACTGCAACACCTGTGTCGAGGTGTCTTACCTCGGGGTCTTTACCCACATTTCCTACTAAAATAACTTTGTTTACTGACATGATTTTTTCTTTTTATGGTTAACATTTAAAAATACAAAATCTATAATTATTTATAGAATGTTCCCGGATTTTATTTTAAACAACTTCTTTAAGTAATTCCCAAATCTTCGAATATTAGTTCCAAAAGTCTTGGTACAGCAAATTTAGAAATATCTTTTTTATTTATCGGAATAAACTTATCACAATTAAAATCTTTCTCATTTATTTCGATATGAACGGTGCGTGCATAAATTATTTGATGGCTTAAAACGTGTTTCCTTTTGGCTGTAATTGTTTTTACATTTCTTTTTATGTTCGAACAGAAGGGCAGATTTTGTAAGAACTCATTTTCTGTGAGTTCTTT
>JALUZN010000053.1 GCA_027011835.1 Draconibacterium sp.
AGATAATTATTATACTTGTTGCCATTTTTAGTGTGGCATCGGTTTTACATGCCGAAATTCCGCAACGCCCAAACCCTCCGCGGTTAGTTAACGATTTTGCCAATGTATTAAGCAACAACGAAAGAACAAGTTTAGAGAACGATTTGGTAAAATTTGCACGCGAAACTTCAACACAAATTGTTGTGGTTACGGTTTCCGATTTAGAAGGGAACGACCCCGCTGACTACGCATTCAGACTGGGAGAAAAATGGGGCGTGGGACAAAAAAAGAACAACAACGGAATTGTTGTTTTGTTAAAGCCCAAAAACAGCCATGGCAAAGGACAGGTTTTTATTGCCACCGGCTACGGATTAGAAGGCGTTTTGCCCGATGCAGTTGTTAATGGTGCAATAATTGATAACGAAATGATTCCACGCTTTAAACAAAACGACTATTTTGGCGGGTTGGTAAGTGGAATTAACGTAATGAAGGAGATTACCCGCGGCGAGTATACTGCTGCTGCTTATCAAAAAAGAGCTGCCAGCAACAAAGGTTCTGTTGTTCCATTCATTGTTTTACTATTCGTTTTTGTTTTCTCGATATTTGGAAGAAGCCGGCGTGGGCGTTACTATTCGCCGGGCAGAAGTTTACCTTTTTGGCTTGCCATGGGAATGATGTCGGGAGGACGGTCGGGAGGCGGTTCATTCAATAATTTCTCGTCGGGAGGCGGCGGTTTTGGTGGTTTTGGCGGCGGTAGTTTTGGCGGCGGCGGCGCCGGAGGAAGCTGGTAAAAACACAAAACTATGCCTGAACTTTATGCACAAGTAATCCTACCTCTCTCGTTGCACAATTCGTACACCTACAAAGTGCCGGAATTGCTGCACGGATTAATAAACCCCGGACAGAGAGTAATTGTGCAGTTCGGGCAAAAAAAGTTGTATGCTGCACTGGTGTTTTCACTCTCTACCACAAAACCAAATGATGTTGAAGTAAAAGAAATTCAACAAATATTAGATGAAAACCCCATTGTTTTGCCGAACAATTTTGAGCTGTGGAACTGGATAGCAAAATATTACTGCGCAACTTTAGGAGATGTATTCAGAGCCGCATTACCAACCGGATTAAAGCTCGAAAGCAAATCGAAACTGTTTTTAACCGGTGCCGATGTTGAAACAAAACTTTCGGAGAAGGAGCATTTTATTCTCCAACAACTCGAAAATGGCGTTTCGCTTTTGTCGGAACTTCAAAAAAAGACGGGAACTGATTTTTCCTACTCGGCAGTGAAATCGCTACTCGAAAAAAACCTGATTTTTGTTGAAGAAAAAGTAACCTCGAAATACAAACCCAAAACCGAAACATTCGTTCGCTTTCATTCGGAAATAGAAACCGAGGCGATTTTAAACGAAAAAATTGAAACGTTAAAAAGGGCAAAAAAACAACTCGCCCTGCTTTTACATTTTTGTGAAAGAACCAATGCTTTCGAAACAAATCAAATACCTTTCATTTCGAAAAAAGAGTTGCTCGAAGGAACAAATTTCAGTAGTACACTTGTTTCAGAACTGGCAAAAAAGAATATTCTCACCCAGTATCAACAACAAGTTTCGCGAATTGAGAAGAGCGAAGACAGCCAGGTTGATATTAACCTGTTAAATCAATATCAGGCCGAAGCACTTTCTGAAATTAAAACAGCTTTCGAAACCAAACAGGTTACGCTAATACACGGAATAACCGCAAGCGGGAAAACCGAAATATACATTCATTTAATTGACGAAGCATTAAAAAAAGGAGAGCAGGCACTTTACCTTGTTCCCGAAATTGCCCTTACAACACAAATTGTAAAACGGCTAAAAAGTGTTTTTGGTGAACGGGTTGGAATCTATCATTCGAAACTCAACAGCCAGGAACGGGTAGAGATTTGGAAGAAAGTTCTACAATTTCAACAAAACCCTGCGAAAGGATATCAGGTAGTTTTGGGAGCACGTTCGGCAATTTTCCTCCCCTTTTCAAATTTAGGAATGATTATAGTTGACGAAGAGCACGAAAACTCGTTTAAACAATTCGACCCGGCACCACGCTACAATGCCCGCGACATGGCGGTTATTCTTGGCTTTCAGAACAAGGCCAAAGTTTTGTTGGGGTCGGCAACACCATCGTTAGACAGTTACTACAACGCAATAAAAAATAAATATGCACTGGTAAATTTAACAAAACGGCACCATAATGTTGAACTGCCCGAAATAATAATTGCTGATGTAAAACGTGCTTATAAACGCAAAGAGATGCACGCTTTTCTTTCGCCCGAACTTTACGAATTAATTGAAAACGCACTGGAAAAAAACGAGCAGGTTATTCTTTTTCAAAACCGGCGCGGATACTCGCCTTTTGTCGAATGTTTTTCGTGTGGATGGATTCCAAAATGTAAAAACTGCGACGTTAGTTTAACGTATCACAAATACAAAAAACGACTTACCTGCCACTATTGCGGCTACAGCCGGCAACTACACGAAACATGCGACAACTGCGGTTCGGCGGAGGTAAAAACCCGTGGTTTCGGTACCGAAAAAATTGAAAGCGAATTGAAATCACTCTTTCGGAATGCACGAATTGCTCGTATGGATTTAGACACAACACGAACAAAAAATGCATTCGAAAAAATTGTGTCGAACATAGAAAACAGAAAGACCGATATTTTAGTGGGTACCCAAATGGTTACAAAAGGTCTCGACTTTGAACATGTAAATATTGTGGGTATTTTAAACGCCGACAACCTGATAAATTTCCCCGATTTCAGGGCACACGAAAGAGCATTTCAGCTTATTTCGCAGGTAAGCGGACGTGCAGGCAGAAAACACGGACGCGGAAAAGTTGTTATTCAAACATCGCAACCCGACCATCCGTTAATTCAAATTATTCAAAATCAAGACTACACCAAACTGTTGCAAATGCAGTTCGAAGAGCGCCAACTTTTTAAATACCCACCCTTTTACCGGCTGATAAAAATTACGGTTAAACATAAAAATATTAATACGGTTGAACGCGCTTCGGAGCAATTGGGGGAAGAGCTGCGTAAAAGCAGAATATTTATTGTTTTAGGTCCCGAATTTCCGTTAATCAGCCGAATTCAACTTTGGCACCAAAAAGAACTCTGGCTAAAAATAGACAGGACACAGAACCTCGACTCGGTTAAAAACTTTGTTTTGCAAGCCATAGAAAAGGTAAAGCACCTCCCTGCAAACAGCAGCAGCCAGATTAATATTGATGTTGACCCGTTGTAAATTGTTGTTGTTGTTCATTATATACTAAATTTGTTATAATCAGAGAACTGTTTCCACTGATTTTTTATAGATTTGCAGCACAAAGCAATATTGAGTGAATAAAACCGATGTAAAAAAGATTTTCGATGAGTTCGAGCAGATGCACGTTATAGTTGTTGGCGATGCAATGGTTGACACTTATATGTGGGGAAAGGTTGAGCGAATGTCGCCCGAAGCACCTGTTCCGGTTGTTTCGATAACAAAACGCGAAAACCGGCTTGGCGGAGCTGCCAATGTTTCGTTAAATATTAAAGCTCTCGGTGCTACTCCTTATCTGTTCTCGGTTATCGGCAACGATGAAAAGGGCCGGAAATTCAAAAAACTTCTTGAAAAAAGAGACCTCTCAAACAAGGGGATTTTTACTGACGAGACACGAAAAACAACGGTAAAAAACCGGGTTATCAGTAACGGAAGGCACATTGCTCGAATCGACGAGGAATCGACAGATTTTATTGAACCGGAAATGGAGGCAACGCTAATTGCCGCCATTACTAAACTAATTGAAGAACAACCCATTAATGTTATTGTTTTTGTTGATTACGACAAAGGAGTAATTACAAAAAAAGTGTTCGACACCATTAATAATCTGGCACATAAAAAGGGAATTCCTACGGCAGTTGACCCGAAAAAACGAAACTTTTTTAATTATAAAAATGTAACACTATTTAAACCTAATTTTAAAGAGTTTACAGAAGGCACCGGACTTCAGTTAAAAAAAGGCGATTTAGAAGCGTTAAAAATTGCTGCCAACGATTTTAAAAAGAGACAAAATTTAAAACTCATTTTCATTACTCTTTCCGAACTTGGAGTATTTATCAGCAATGGCGTAAGCAAACAGTATTTCCCGGCAGTAATACGCTATATTGCCGATGTTTCGGGAGCCGGCGACACAGTAATTAGTGTTGCAAGTTTAGCTGTGGCATCACAACTCGACCCAAAAATAATGGCTTTAATGTCGAATTTAGCCGGCGGTTTGGTTTGCGAGAAAGTGGGTGTGGTTCCTATCGACAAAAAACTGCTAAAAAAAGAGATGGAAGCACAAAAAATTTAACTCTCTTTTCGCCTCAATAACAACTGTTTACTAAAACAAGTATCTTCCAAACCTAAAAAAATTAAAGAGGTTTCTTCTAAATTATTAACTTTGAAACCATTCAATAAAAATTATTAGTGTAGATGGGAAAAATAATATCGTTGGCAAACCAAAAAGGAGGCGTTGGAAAAACAACAACAACAATTAATCTTGCTGCCAGTTTAGCTGTTTTAGAGAAAAAAGTACTAATTATTGATGCCGACCCGCAAGCCAACTCAACTTCAGGTTTTGGGTTCGATGTACGAAATGTGCAATCGAGTATTTACGAATGCATTGTTGATGAAGTTCCGGCCGAAAAAGTTATTTTAAAAACGGAAATTGCAAACCTCGATTTAATTCCTTCGCATATCGATTTGGTGGGTGCCGAAATTGAGATGCTGAATTTGCCAAACCGCGAAAAAGTTTTAAAAAATGCACTCGAACAGGTGAAAAAAGAGTACGATTTTATCTTTATCGACTGCTCACCGTCGCTGGGGTTAATTACAGTAAATGCGTTAACTGCTTCCGACTCGATTATTATTCCGGTTCAGTGCGAATATTTTGCATTAGAAGGGCTGGGAAAATTATTAAATACCATAAAAATAATTCAAAACAGGTTAAATAAAAACCTCGAGATCGAAGGTTTCTTATTAACTATGTTCGATGGCCGTTTAAACCTTTCGAATCAGGTGTACGAAGAGGTAAAACGTCATTTTCAGGAGATGGTTTTCGATACGGTAATTCAACGAAATGTAAAATTAAGTGAAGCTCCAAGCTATGGGAAGCCCGCTATTTTATACGATGCAAGCTCGAAAGGCGCAATAAATCATATGAATTTGGCACGCGAAATATTACAGCGAAATTCGATGACACAAATTTCGCAAGAGAAAAATGTTGTAATTAATTAAAAGTTATGGGAAAAAGGAGTGTGTTAGGAAGAGGACTGGGAGCGCTGATTGATGATGCCGAAAAAATGCAGGCAAACGCCGGAGTTAACGAAATTGAAATAAAAAAAATAGAGGTCAATCCTTTTCAGCCCCGTACAAATTTCGACGAGGGGGCATTAAAAGAATTAGCAGCCTCGATTCGCGAAATTGGGTTGATTCAACCCATTACACTGCGTAAGATTGACGACGAGAAATACCAGATTATTGCCGGAGAACGACGTTTTAGAGCTGCTCAACTGGCCGGCCTCGAATCAATTCCATCGTACATTAGAAAGGCGAAAGATGATGGAATGCTCGAAATGGCTCTGGTTGAAAACATCCAACGCGAAGATTTAGATGCCATTGAAATTGCAATGAGTTACCAGCGCCTGATGGACGAGCTGGAATTTACTCAGGAAGAACTTAGTACGCGGGTTGGGAAACAACGCTCGACAATTGCCAACTATTTACGCCTTTTAAAACTACCTGCAATTGTGCAAAAAGGACTGATTGACAAACAAATTTCGATGGGGCATGCACGGGCAATAATTAATATTAGCGAACCCGAAACCCAAATAATGATTTTCGACCAGATTAGAAAGCACGGGTTATCAGTTCGTAAAGTCGAAGAGATTGTTCGTAATTTGAACACTGATAAGTCGGAAAGCTCATCGGAAAAGAGGCATAAGTTGCCGAAAAAATATCAAAGTGTTAAAAAGCAGCTCGAAAGGATTCTTAAATCGGAAATTAACTTTGCTATCAACGAAAATGGACGAGGGAAAATTACCATTCCATTTAAATCGGAAAAAGAGCTGGAACAAATTGTTAAAAGATTTGAAAATAAAAAATAAAACCTGAACTTCACTCCAAATCTAAGTGTAATATTCTATTTTTGCGCAAAATAACAGCGTGTGATAAAAGGTAAACATTTTCTGAAATATTGTATTATCCTCCTCTTTATTCTTTTGGGAAGCAACCTGAAAGCACAAATTGTTTTGTCAGATTCAACAACGATTCATGCACTTCCCAAAAATGCCGAAGAGATTCATTCGCCTAAAAAAGCCGCCATTTATTCGGCTATTCTGCCGGGTTGGGGGCAAGCATACAACAAGAAATATTGGAAAATCCCGTTAATTTATGTCGGGTTTGGAACTATCGGATATTTTATTGGCTGGAACAACAAAAACTATAAAGTACTAAAACTTGCTTACAACGACCTGATCGATGACGACGACAGCACAAACTCGTACCTTGATTTAGATGCCGCAAAATATTACAATTTAGATAACCCCGACGAGCGGAATAAATTCAAAAACGGACTGAATAAGCAACAAAATTACTACAGACGAAACCGCGATTTGCTCATTATTAGCATAGTAGGATTTTATGGGCTGAATATTATTGATGCAAGTGTCGACGCACACCTTTTTGATTTCGATATTAGTGAAGACCTTTCGTTTAACTGGCAACCCTCGATGCTTACCGTTGACGACCAACTGGTGTATGGTTTTAACTGCACATTTAAATTTTAATTGAATGAAAACTCGATACAAAATTCTGTTGCTGTTTATAATCACACTCTTTGTGGGTACTTATTCCGGCTATTCACAAAATGCATATCCAACGTTATTTGTACAACCCGACAGCCTAATTGGGCAAACAGAGGCCACCAATACGGCAGATGAAATTTGCGACACAACATACACCACCGGTCCTGACATTGACGACAATGTAAACTCAATTTTTGCCGACCAGCTCGATAGTTTAACCAGCTCGTGGCAAATAAGAGAAGCGTACAAATTAGATTCAACTGATGTTGACTTTAGCGAGTGGTTTCCGCGAAACCTGCCCGACTCGGTTTATATTCAGCGATTAATGCGTGCTGAACAGGTTGTCGATTTATCGTATAATAAAATAGTAAAAAAGTACATTATTATGTACACCGAACGGAGAAGAAACCAGGTTGAAGTAATGCTCGGCCTCTCCTCCTATTATTTCCCCATTTTCGAAGAAGCTTTAGACCGCTACAATTTGCCGCTGGAGTTAAAATATCTTCCTATTATTGAATCGGCACTTAATCCTGTTGCTCGTTCAAGAGCCGGAGCAAACGGGTTGTGGCAATTTATGTACGGCACCGGAAAGAATTTAAAACTCGAAATAACATCGTTTGTCGACGAGCGGCGCGACCCGGTAAAATCAAGCGATGCTGCCGCCCGTTATTTAAAACAGTTGTATTCTATTTACGGCAACTGGCAACTGGCAATTGCAGCATACAATTGTGGGCCGGGCAATGTAAACCGGGCAATCAGACGCTCGGGAGGAAAACAAAATTACTGGGATATTTACTACCGTCTTCCACGCGAAACACGCGGTTATGTTCCGGCGTTTATTGCTGCACTGTATGCATTCGAGTTTTCGAAAGAGCACAATTTACATCCTCGTCTTCCCGATATTTCGTTAACCACCGATACCATTATGGTAAACCGCTATTTGCATTTCGACCAAGTTGCAGCAACATTAAACATTAATAAAGATAAAATACGTGCATTAAATCCAATGTACCGGCGCGATGTAATTCCGGCCAACAAAACTAAATCGTACCCACTTGTTCTATCGCAGGGAAAAACAGTGGACTTTATTGATTTAGACACTGCCGTTTTTGCCTACGAACGCGAAAAGTTTTTCCCGAATAATACGCTAAAAAAACCAACCGAAAGCTCGGGAGGTTATTTTACTCCGGTTGACGTAAAAGGAAAAGCAAAGGTTTATTACAAGGTAAAACCGGGCGACAATGTTGGTTTTATCTCATCGTGGTTTAAGGTACGTGCATCCGATTTAAGATACTGGAATAACATTCATCGGAATTTAATACGAGCCGGGCAAAAACTGGTTGTTTATGTGCCCGAGAAACAAAAAGCGAAATATGCAAAGGTGGACAAAATGTCGTTTGCTCAAAAACAGGCAATGATTGGGAAAACGAGCACTTCGTCGAAAAAAGTAAAGGCAAAAACGCTCGACTCGAATTACGTCTATTATAAAGTTAAAAAAGGCGATACACTTTGGGACATTTCACAAAAATATGCAGGAATAAGTTCCGACGAAATTATGCGCTTAAACAAACTCAAAAACGACCACAGTTTATACATTGGCCAGCAACTTAAAATTAAACGGAAAATGTAGCGTTTTCTCCGGGTTAATAATGAAGTTGTTTTTCGAAATGTGCTGAAGATTGTTTTAAAGATTACTAAAACCAAAAACAGAACAGTTTTAAAACAAAACAGCCCGCCTGTTACCAGAGCGAGCTGTAGGATTTAGTAATCCCGAATTGATTTGTGTAAAACACAAAGCCAAAGTAATACTTCTTTTATTTTGAAACAAATTATTTTAGCAATATCATTCTATTTTTATCTCATAAAAATAGACGAATAACATTATTACTTCTTATTTTTGCCAAATGAGTCGAATTGTAGTAGGGCTATCAGGTGGCGTAGATTCGAGTGTAGCTGCCTATTTATTGAAAAAGCAGGGACACGATGTTGTTGCACTTTTTATGGTGAACTGGCACGAGCGCGTTGGCAATATTACCAGCGCCTGCACGTGGGAAGAGGACGCATTAATTGCAAAAATGGTGGCAAAAAAACTCGACATTCCCTTTCATATTGTCGATTTAAGTGCCGACTACAAAAAGCGGGTAGTCGACTATATGTTTGCCGAATATCAAGCGGGGCGAACTCCCAATCCTGATGTACTTTGTAACCGCGAAATAAAATTCGATACATTTTTAAACGAAGCAATGAAATTCGATGCCGATTTTGTGGCAACCGGCCACTACTGCAGGAAAACGGAATTCGAAAAAAATGGGAAAACCATTCATCAGCTTTTAGCGGGAAAAGACCCGAATAAAGACCAGAGCTATTTTCTTTGTCAACTCAATCAGCAACAACTTTCGAAATCAATGTTTCCCATTGGCGACTTATTAAAACCCAAAGTGCGGGAAATTGCCCGCGAACAAAATCTCCCCACTGCCGAACGAAAAGATTCGCAGGGAATCTGTTTTGTTGGCAAAGTTGACTTGCCCACATTTTTACAGCAACAACTACAACCAAAACCCGGAAATATTATTGAAATTCCGGCATCGTTTATGGCGAAAAAGAAGCAGATAGAAATTATTGAAGAGAATTACAATAAACTCTGCTTTTCATTTCCTTACAAGCCGTGGAACGGCAAAATTATTGGCGAACACCAGGGAGCGCATTACTATACTATCGGCCAGCGAAAGGGGCTGAACATTGGCGGTCATAAAGAACCACTTTTTGTTATTGCTACCGACGTAAAACGAAACATTATTTATGTAGGCGAAGGCCGCAATCATCCGGGGCTGCACCGGAAAGGGCTGTTTGTTAAAACTGAAGAGATGCACTGGATTCGCCCCGATTTAAAAATGAAAACAGGAGAAAAACGTGAGTTCGATATCAGAATCAGGTACCGGCAGCCTCTCGAAAAAGGTACCATCCATTTAAAAGAAGAGGGTGCATATTTTATTTTCGAAAACGAGCAACGCGGAATTACACCGGGGCAGTTTGCCGCCTGGTATTCAAACGATGAACTCATTGGCTCGGGAGTAATTCAGTAACAATCTCATCAAAAATATACACTCAAACAAGTAAAGTCTTCTTCTCCTGTGTTCATCTGAATTATTCAAGTGATTTTTTTTCATTATCACGCAACCCTAAACACTTTTTTCTCATCTATACGGTAAATAAACAATAAACAATATGAAGAAACTGTATCTCTTGGTGTTAATCGCACTTCTGACATTCCCCGCTATGTCGCAAACAAAAAAAGGGTATATATACCTGAAAAACGGGTCGATTTTAAAAGGCAAATTTAAGTACTCCGATGATTTGGAGAAAGTGAAAGTTGAAACCGATGAAAATGTATGGGTTTTTAACACGTCGGAAGTTGACAGCATTGTTGGAGCAAAAGCCTATTTTAAGAAAAATCATAAAAAAGAAACCTCCGGTTCTCCTTTTTTTGTTCGTACCGAAATTGGTGTACTTGTGGGAAACTCGGAAAACAGCCAGTCGGCTCCGTTGAGTTTTACATCAACCGTTAACTACACAATTCAATCGCATTTCTCGGCAGGAGTTGGTGTGGGAGTCGAATTTTTAAAAGAGTCGTATCTGCCGGTATTTGCCAATTTCGAATATAAATTCAGAGATGCGTATTCAACCCCGTATATTTTTCTGAAAGCCGGATACCAGATTCCGTTAGAAGAGTCGAATCAAATCTACAATGACGTTTATCCGATTTGGTACGACGTTTACCAGCCCCTGCCCAATTACAATCCTCAACAACCGATGGATACAAAAGGCGGTTTTCTAATTAATCCCGGAGTAGGTTACCAACGCATGTTCTCATCAGGTTTCGGGATGTCGTTTGCTTTTGGCTACCAATTTCACCGCTTACATTACAAAGGCGAAAACGATTATGGCCTCGACATCGATTACAATCGTTTAACGATTAAACTTGGTTTTATCTTTTAATATTCTGAACTATGAAAACAATGAAAAATATAGTAGCACTGTTAATTTTGCTCGTCGCATTTAACTCGTGCAAAGACATTTACACCGAAGTATTTACTGCCAACTCACCCATTTACATGTCGTACGAAGATTTACGGTCGGCAGTAAAGGTTACCTCTCCCCGTGATTTGGAAAACACCGGAAAAATCTATTTTAAAGACAATTATATTTTTGTGAACGAAGAGCTGAAAGGAATCCACATTATTGACAATAACGACCCTTCAAATCCTCAAAACATAGGTTTTATTGAAATTCCGGGGAACGTTGATATTGCCATAAAAAACAACACGCTTTTTGCCGATAGTTATGTCGATTTAATAGCACTCGACATTTCCGATATTACAAATCCGGTTGAAGTAAAACGGATTAAAGATGTATTTCCGTACACTACTCCGAAGCCGGAAAATGAAGACCTCCGGCTTGCAAAAGTCGATCAGGAGAAAGGAGTTGTAATTGGCTGGGAGGTGAAGAAAGTTCGTCAAGAGATGGAATACCACTACTATCCATATTATGAGTTTGGCGGCATGCGCAAAGACTATTCAACAGCCGAGATGTTGGATGTTGGAGCAGCCCCTGTGGCAAATGGGGGCTCGGCGTTTGGAGTTGGCGGGTCGATGGCTCGTTTCGGGCTATACGACGACTATTTATATGTAGTCGACAAATCAACACTATTTATGTTCGATGTAAAAAATCCCGAATCGCCAACCAACATTGGTAAACAAAATGTAGGCTGGGACATTGAAACCATGTTTATTTACGACAATCGTATCTTTTTTGGCACACAATCGGGAATGCAAATTTATAGTCTCGAAGTTCCCACCGTACCAAAATATGTTTCCAATTTCTGGCATATTACCAGTTGCGACCCGGTTGTTATTTCCAAAGGCTACGCATACATTACGCTACGCGGCGGCACACGTTGTGGAAGCAGCGTAAACAGGCTCGACGTTTTAAAACTGGCAGATAATTATATCGACAATACACTCGTTGCATCGTATCCGCTAAACGGCCCGTACGGGCTGGGAATTGACGACGAAACCCTGTTTGTTTGCGATGGCGATGCAGGATTAAAAGTTTACAGCGTTGAAGATAAAAAGCATATAGATGACCACCAGATTGCCACTTTCTCAAACATAAATACATTCGATGTTATTCCATTTAAAAACCACCTGTTTATGATTGGCGACGATGGATTTTATCAGTACGATTATTCAGACTTACAAAACATTCATCAAATCAGTTTTATTCCGGTAAAGAAAAAAGATTAGATTTATTCGGTAATTGTGGAGACATCAAAAATCCCCCTGTTTCTTGTAAACCGTTAAAGGTTTTATTAAAACAGGGGGTGTTTTTTTAATTTCCATTTGGCAAAATGGGCTCACTTTATAATTCGGGTTAGTACAATATTTAATAGATTTCCAGAGGCATTTAAACTTTTGGGTTGCCGGTCAAAGGGATGCTATGATGTTACTTTTGCCCTATCGGGCGGATTTTACTTTTTGGCTTAGTCCAAAAAGTAAACAAAAAGACTAAGGCTGCGTTCGCTTCACTCGGAAAAGCTACGCAATAACGACTAAAAATCCTGAACTCCCTCCAATACATTGGAGCTCCTCAGACAGCAGGATTTTTTTAACGTCGTTATCACTTGTTTTCCGGCTCACCGACCGAGGCCGTCGTTGCGAACTGGCTTTTGCTCAAACCAAAGAGAATGACATCCAGCAAGAGAAAAAACGATTCATTAAATATTAAATTGCCCCATCAACCCGAAAGGTGAATTTATTGGCAAAATGCCAATATTCATAAAACTTTTTGCATCCTCCATCCTTCTTCCAACTTTATAATTAAATTAGCGCAAAATTTCAATTATGATAAAATCAATGACCGGCTTTGGAAAAGCCGAATTCGAGGTAAACAACAAAAAAGTTACCATCGAAATAAAATCGTTAAACAGTAAACAAATCGATATTAACACACGCACTCCGGCGTTATATCGCGAAAAAGATATTGTCATCAGAAAAGAGTTGTCGGATAAACTTACACGTGGGAAAGTTGATTTTAATATTTATGTTGAAAATTTGGGCGACGAATCGAACTCAAAAATTAATGAGCCAATTTTAAAAGGTTATTTTAAACATCTGAAACACATTAGCAAAGAGCTTGGCGTAGCTACCGACAACAGTACGTTACAGGCTGCAATGCGGTTACCCGATGTGGTTAAAACCGAATACGAAACGCTCGACGAAACAGAATGGACAACCATTTTTAAAAACATTCAAAAAGCACTTGCCGACATAAATGAATACCGTATTAACGAGGGGAAAGCACTCGAAACAGATATTCTGGGAAACATAAAAAGTATAAAAGAGCTGCTAACAAGTATTGAGCCTTTCGAAAAGCAGCGAATTGAAACTGTTAGAACCCGCCTGACCGATAACCTTGAAAACTTAAAACTGAACAATAATATTGATGAAAACCGCTTCGAACAAGAGTTAATTTTTTATTTAGAGAAGCTGGATATTAACGAGGAGAAAGTAAGACTGGCCAACCATTGCGAATACTTTTTCGAAACAGCAAACCAACCGGTTTCGGCAGGGAAAAAGCTGGGTTTTATAACACAGGAAATTGGTCGCGAAATTAACACCATTGGTTCGAAAGCCAACGACACCAACATTCAACGCATTGTTGTTCAAATGAAAGACCATTTGGAAAGAGTGAAAGAGCAATTGTTAAATATATTGTAAAATTACACTTCGAAAATAAGTGGTAAGAATTATTCAATAAAATTCACATTCAATATAAG
>JALUZN010000054.1 GCA_027011835.1 Draconibacterium sp.
CAATCATCCCGAAAAACAATCGGAATAGAAAAATAGTGTTGAATTATTAAATGTAAAGATTAACTTTGCAGAAATCCAAATTAAGAAGTTGTTTAAAGTTAAAGTGGATTTTCGAGGGCGATATATTGATTTTATTGGCAAAGCTCGGTTTTTTCTGAATAGCCAAAGCTATTCAGAAAAAAATAGCAGAAGTCCAATAGAATCAAGATGTTGTCCGCAGATTTTCAATTTGACTTTAAACAATTTCTAAACTAACAATTATTGAAATGGGGTCGAAAAATCACACTTTAAAGGTTTTTACGGGACGGACAACCCGGTTATTAACAGAGAAAATATGCGATAGTCTGGGTGTCGACCTTGGAAAAACGTCGTGTCCGGTATTTGCCGATGGAGAATTTGAACCATGCTACGAAGAGACAATTCGTGGAGCACATGTTTTTATCGTCCAGTCAACTCCGCCATCGGCCGATAATTTACTCGAACTTTTATTAATGATTGATGCGGCAAAACGGGCAAGTGCCTACAAAGTAATTGCCGTTATTCCCTATTTTGGATATGCCCGCCAAGATCGAAAAGACAAGCCACGTGTTTCAATTGGAGCAAAACTTGTTTCCGATTTAATTTCAGTAGCCGGAGTAGACAGGGTAATTACAATGGATTTGCACGCCGACCAGATTCAGGGATTTTTTAATGTTCCGGTCGATCATTTATATGCTTCGGCGCATTTTATTCCATACATCGAAAAAATGGGACTTGAAAACATAGTTATTGCTTCGCCCGATGTTGGCGGAACAAAACGTGCCAACACTTATGCTAAAATGCTTGAAACAGAAATGGTAATTTGCCACAAAACAAGAGCCCGTGCAAACGAAGTTGGAACAATGACCGTTATTGGCGATGTAAAAGGGAAAGACGTAATATTGGTTGACGATATGATTGATACTGCCGGAACAATTACAAAAGCAGCTAATTTGATGATTGAGGCCGGGGCAAAAAGTGTAAGAGCTTTTGCTGCACATGGCGTTCTCTCGGGGCCCGCAATTGAGCGCATAAAAAATTCAGCTCTCGAAGAGGTCTATTTTACCGACTCAATTCATAAGGACCTCACCTGCGATAAAATAAAATACATTACCATTGCCGATGCATTTAGCGAAGCCATCAGACGAGTTTATAAAAACCAGTCAATTAGCTCGTTATATTATCGGTAGAGGAATTTAAATGATACAACGGTAAAACTTTTTACAAAAGCTAAACTATTGTAAAAAGGTTAATTTATTTGGTTGAAACCCTCGATATTCTAAATCCATTATGTATATTTGCACCGCTTTTTCAGTAAGCAAGCAAATTAGTTATGCATGCTGTTTGTCCTGCCTTACGGTGGGAAGGGCTGAGTACCATAATTATTAACGTAAATTATTAAAAATGAAGACAGTAGTTATTAAAGGTCAAAAAAGAGAGACCGTTGGAAAAAAAGAGGCGAAAAAACTTCGCGCACAAGAAATTGTTCCTGCCGTTTTATACGGGGGTGAAGAACCTATCCATTTTGCCGTTCCGTTTAGCGAACTAAGGCATTTGGTTTACACTCCAAGTGTGTTTCTGATTGACCTCGATATTGACGGAACAATCTATCCGGCAATGATGCAGGATATTCAATGGCATCCGGTTAACGAACAGGTTTTACACGTCGATTTTCTGAAAATTACCGACGACAAACCAATAAAAATTGAAGTTCCTGTTGCAGTTTCAGGATTGGCAAAAGGAATTAAACAAGGGGGAAAATTAAGTAAAAACCTTCGCAGACTTAAAGTAAAAGCACTGGCGAAAGACCTGCCCGATACAATTGATATTGATGTTACCGATGTAGCTCTTGGACAGAGCATTAAAGTTGCCGATATAAGTATCGATAATGTTGAAATTTTAGATACAAAATCGAATGTAATTGTTGCCGTAACAATAACAAGAGCTGCTAAATCTGCCGGAGGTTTAGGTGAAGAAGGAGAAGAGGGAGAAGAAGGAACTGAAGAAACTGAAGGAGCTGAGGCTAAAAGTGAAGAATAAACTTTAAATAAAATTCTGTGAAGTATTTAATTGCCGGTCTCGGTAATATCGGACCAGAATATAAAAATACTCGCCATAATATTGGCTTTAAAATATTGGATGCTCTTGCCGGAGCGTCCAATATTAGTTTTAACGACAAACGCTACGGATTTGTTGCCGAATACAAATACAAGGCGCGTACCTTTATCCTGTTAAAACCAACTACTTACATGAATCTTAGCGGCCGGGCAGTAAATTACTGGCTGCAAAAAGAGAAAATTCCAATTCAAAACCTTTTGGTTTTGGTCGACGATATTGCTTTGCCTTTCGGAACAATTCGGGTTCGCGCAAAAGGTGGCGACGGAGGACACAACGGACTGGGAAATATAAATCAGGTGCTGGGGCGGAACGATTATGCACGTTTACGTTTTGGTATCGGCGACCATTTTCATAAAGGTTTTCAGGTCGACTATGTTTTAAGCGATTGGACGAACGAAGAGGAGAAAGAACTTCCGTTTAAAATTGATACCTGTATTGAAATTATTAAAAGCTTCGGAACAATTGGCACTGAACGAACAATGAATTTTTTCAATAAAAAGAAGTAGATGACCGAAAATGTGAGAGTAGATAAATGGTTGTGGGCGGTACGCATTTTTAAAACGCGGAGTTTGGCTGCCGATGCATGTAAAAAAGGGCATGTTTTGTTAGGAGATACTGCGCTGAAACCTTCCCGAACCATTTCTGTGGGAGACATTTTAAAAGTCCGTAAAGCGCCAATAATACGCAGCTTTAAGGTTTTGGCTTTAACAGGGAAACGGATGTCGGCAAAATTGGCTGTCGATTTTGTTGAAGATGTTACCCCGCCCGAAGAGACCGAAATTATGGAAATTCAAAAGAATATGCGCTGGATTGCCCGCGACCGGGGAACAGGTCGCCCGACAAAAAAAGACCGTCGCGAACTCGACGACTTTTTTGAGGCTTAATATTTCTCTGCTTTTTTTAACAAAACCATTCTCCATTTCTAAATGAAAAAAATTATGCTGGTTGCACAACAAAAACGAAAAGAAAATATTGCTGAATATATTTTGTATCTCTATCAGGTAGAAGATTTAATCCGGGCTTTTCAATTCAATATAGATTTAATTGAAGAGAAATTAGTTTCGAATTATAAAACCGATGAGAAAACAACCGAAGAGATTAAAGACTGGTACAACAATCTGGTTGTTATGATGGAGAAAGAGGGGATAAAAGAGAAAGGGCACCTGCAATTCCTAACCAACCTAATTGGCGATATCAACGAATTTCATATTCAACTTATGAATGCCGGTACGGAAACAAATTACATTCAGATTTTTAAAACAACAGCCGGACTTTTAAGCGAACTGAAACAGAAAAATAAAACCGCACAAAACGATATTCAACTTGGGCTCGACACCATTTATGGTTTTCTTTTGCTGAAAATGAAAAAAGCGACAATATCGCCCGAAACAGAAAACGCAGTAAAGCAACTTAGCACGTGGCTGGGTAGTTTATCGGAGTTGTATAAAAAGTTCGAAGCGGGAGATTTAGAGCTCTGATAATGGATCAATTCAACTTTCGGGTTGATGAGGTAATTAAAAATTTAATGAATCGGCTTTCTTCCTGCAGGAGGTCATACTTTAGGTTTGCTCAGAGGCGTATGCAGAAATCCAGTTCGCAGCGACGGCCTCGGTCGGTGAGCCGGAAAACAAGTGATAACGGCGTTAAAAAATTATTGCTGTTTGAGGAGCTCCAATGTATTGGAGGGAGTTCAGGATTTTTAGTCGTTATGGCGTAGTTTTTCCGAGTGAAGCGAACGCAGCCTTGGGCTTTTTGTTTACTTTTTGGACTAAGCCAAAAAGTAAAATCCGCCCGATAGGGCAAAAGTAACATCATAGCATCCCGCCGACCGACACCCCAAAAGCTTAAATGCCCCTGGAAAACTATTTAATATTGTACCAATCCGAATTATGAAATGAGCCCTGATAATCTGTTTATACCAATTTAATTTCAAAACACCCTAAATAATTTGTATATTTACTGCATGGGTAAACGAACAGTAATTATAATAAAAGAAAGCCTGAATGAATTGAATGTTTTGTACA
>JALUZN010000055.1 GCA_027011835.1 Draconibacterium sp.
ATTTTATTTCATTCTTTCTTTTTAACATTTTGTTGTTGATTGATAACTTGATAGTTAACTTTAAACAACTTCTTTGCTAAACCCTGAAATTCCAAATTTTCCAAACGACTTTTTAAGTGCTTCATCAAAACCTAATTCAGAATCTGTTTTCCACTGCTCCTCAATTGCCGATGCGAGGTGGTCAACCAACTCAATTTGCAAATCATAGTGATAAACGTAGTGTCTTTTGCAAAACTCAAAGAGCTTTTCGTTTTCTTCTTTAGTAATCTTTCGGCTCATTTTATTTGGGTTTATTGGGCAAATTCAGAATAGTTCAACATAAAATGTTCTTTTATTTTTTTAGGTAGAAAAAAGAAATAACCATACATTAAAACTGCAAATAACGAAAGAACTGCTGCAATTAAAACTTCGAGATAAAGTGTATTTGTATATTTTAAATGCCACCCCATTGTAATTAACGGAACTGTTATTGGTAAAAATGTAAGCTTACCTGCCTGATTATTAATCGACTCTAAATATCTAAGAATCAGAAACGACTTTTCCCGAATGGATTTTATTTCAATTTTTTTTGGAAACAATACAAAGTTATAATAGATACTTGCCAGCGAAAGAGGAACAGTGAGCAGAATTATTAGAAGCGAATTATTATCGGCTATTTGTAAAAGCGAAAAAAGCATGATAAAAAGTAAAACGGTAATCGCAATTTTTGGAAACCGGAAATATTCGATAAAGTTTTGCCACAACATTCGTCTGAATTTTCGTTTTAGTTGCCGTTCGAGTTGCCGTTCTAATTTTCGGAAGTCGTGCCAACCAAATTTCAAGTAGATATTTTTTAATGCCCAGCCAAACGTGATACCGGGGTCGTGTTTCCACTGCTCTTCGATTGCCGAAGCGAGGTGGTCAACAATCTCAATTTGCAAATCGTAATCGTAAACATCCTTGCTCTCGCAAAATGCAAATAGTTTTCTCACCTGTTCTTCGGTTAGTTTTCGACTCATTTCATGCCAGTTTTGGATTTAACAATATCTCCATATTATCCATAAAAGACTTCATCTCTTTTAGTAAATTAACGGTCTCCTTTTTCCCTTTTTCAGTAATGAAATAATACTTTCGAATACGGTTATTTACCCGTTTCATTTCTACACTTAACAACCCTTTTGCCTCTAATTTGTGCAGTGTTGGGTAAAGTGCACCCTCGGTTACTACCAACTCCCCCGAAGTAATTTTCTCTACCTCGCGGGTAATTTGGTAACCATACATTTTCCCTTGCTTTTTTAACAACGAAAGCACTATGGTTGAAAGACTGCCTTTGTACAAATTATTTTTTTGCATATACAAATGTATAAAAAATTTGACACATAAGAAAGTTAGGTATATTTCTTGATAAATTGTATTGAAAATAAAAATAGATGGCAACAACTGAGTGGTTAAAATATCTGAATTGAGTATAAATAGATGCAACCATTTTAAGTTAATAGTTCGTTGTGTTTTTTATTTTTGATAATCAGCAAAATAAAAAAAGACACTAATTGCCCTAATTGATTGACATCTAGCAGACAAGACGTTATCTGATGTCTAAAAGCCTAGTGTATATAAATCTAATGTCCAAAAGTCTAATAAGTAAAATAGGTAAAAAAATTTGCGTATTAAAAACAAAACCGCCTTTGCGTACAAAAGCGGTTTATTATAATGGAGTAAACTACCTACCCGTCTGTAAGCCGACGGACGGCAAAGCAATTTACGGAGAAGCACCAACAAGAGTTGGTACTTACTATTTTATTCCAATCTATTTTATTTCCGAACCCGGTTTTACATTTACTTCGGGCGCAACCAACCGTAACGTACCATCGGCATCTTCGGCAAACAGAATCATTCCCTGCGACTCGATACCACGTAACTTTTTAGGTGCAAGGTTTACTAAAACCGAAACTTGTTTCCCAACCAAATCTTCGGGTTTATAAAACTCGGCAACTCCCGAAATAATGGTGCGTTTATCGATTCCTGTGTCAACCAAAAGCTTTAAAAGCTTTTTTGTTTTTGGCACTTTTTCGGCTTCCAAGACTGTTCCTACGCGAATGTCCATTTTACCAAAGTCATCGAATTCGATGTTTTCTTTTGCCGGATTGGCAACTGCTTCGGCTATTTCGTTGGCTTTTTTCGTATCCTGCAATTTTTTTAGTTGTGCCTCAATTACACTGTCTTCAATTTTTTCGAAAAGCAATGTGGGCTTATTGGTTTTATGTCCGGCTTTTAGTTCTGTGTTACCTAATTTATCCCAGTCCAGTTTTTCAAGATTCAGGAACTCGCGCAATTTATTCATACTGAACGGAAGGAAAGGCTCGAGACAAATGGTAAGGTTTGCAGTAATTTGCAAACTGATATTCATTATTGTTTTAACCCGCTCCGCATCGGTTTTTACCACTTTCCACGGCTCCTCGTCGGCGAGGTATTTATTTCCCAAACGGGCTAAATCCATTGCATTTTTTAGCGCTTCACGAATCCGGAAACTGTTGAGACTCTTTTCCACCTCGCTTTTAATTTTCGAAATCTCGGCAAGTGTATTTTTGTCGGCTTCGGTTAGTTTGCCAATTTCAGGAACTTTGCCATTGTAGTATTTCTGCGTTAAAACCAGTGCCCGATTTACAAAGTTTCCGAGAATGGCAACCAGCTCGTTGTTGTTGCGGGTCTGAAAATCTTTCCACGTAAAATCGTTGTCTTTTGTTTCGGGAGCATTGGCCGTTAAAACGTATTTCAACACATCTTCTTTGCCCGGAAAATCTTCGAGGTACTCGTGCAGCCAAACTGCCCAATTTCGCGAAGTTGATATTTTATCGTTTTCGAGATTCAGGAACTCGTTGGCCGGAACATTTTCGGGCAGATTGTAACTTCCTTCGGCTTTTAACATTGCCGGAAAAATAATGCAGTGGAAAACAATATTGTCTTTACCAATAAAATGGAGCATTCGTGTTTCAGGGTCTTTCCAATATTTTTTCCAGTCGGCAGTGAGCTCTTTTGTTGCCGAAATGTACCCGATTGGCGCATCGAACCAAACGTAAAGCACTTTCCCTTCGGCTCCCTCAACCGGAACGGGCACACCCCAATTCAGGTCGCGGGTAACAGCGCGCGGGTGCAGTCCGCCGTCGATCCACGATTTTACCTGTCCGTAAACATTTGGTTTCCACTCTTTATGACCTTCAAGAATCCACTCTTTTAGCCAGGGCTCGTATTCGTTTAGCGGCAAATACCAGTGTTTTGTCTCTTTCAGAATGGGCTGATTTCCGCTAATCATCGAGGTAGGATTTATCAACTCTGTCGGACTAAGCGAAGTTCCGCAGCTCTCGCACTGGTCGCCATACGCTTTTTCGAACCCGCATTTCGGACAGGTTCCGGTAATGTAACGGTCGGCTAAAAACTGTTTGTTCTCTTCGTCGTAATACTGCTCCGAAGTTTTTTCGATAAATTTCCCGTCATCGTACAATTTTTTAAAAAACTCCGATGCTGTTTCGTGATGGATTTTTGAGCTGGTACGCGAATAAACATCGAACGAAATACCAAAATCTTCGAACGATTTTTTAATTATTCCGTGAAATTTATCCACCACATCTTGCGGAGTAATGCCTTCGTTTTTTGCTTTTAACGTAATGGGGACGCCGTGTTCGTCGGAACCACCGATTAATAAAACATCTTCGTTTTTTAACCGGAGGTAGCGTGCATAAATATCGGCAGGCACATAAACTCCGGCCAAATGACCAATGTGAATTGGCCCGTTTGCATAGGGCAGTGCCGTGGTAATTAACGTACGTTTAAACTTATCCATTCTGAAAGTATTAATTCTGTTTTTTAAGGGGGCAAAGATAGTTTAAAAATTAGAAAGTTTAATTGAAAATAAAATGGTTTAACTTTGTCCGAAAATTAGTTTTATGGCAAATTTCTCGCACATTATTTTCGACCTCGACGGAACACTTACCGACAATACGCAGGGAATTGGAAATTCGTTAAAATACGCATTGGAGCAAATGCAGGTTGATGGTTATCATCCTGACATTTTAAAACAGTTTATCGGGCCACCGTTGCAGTGGGGGTTTTCTACCTTGTTTGGTATGAACGAGCGAAATACAGAAC
>JALUZN010000056.1 GCA_027011835.1 Draconibacterium sp.
TTACATTAGGGTATATATTATTACTTCGCCACTACTAATTAAATACAAATAATGGAACATTTTTACCTGATTTTAGTTGTTGTGCTCTTTGCTTTGGCAATTTCAGATTTAATTGTTGGAGTGAGTAACGATGCAGTAAACTTTCTTAATTCGGCAATTGGTTCGAAAGCAGCTCCCAAGTGGGTAATCTTTTTAATGGCCAGTTTGGGAGTACTTATTGGTGCTACTTTTTCGAGCGGAATGATGGAAGTTGCACGGAAAGGAATATTTCATCCCGAAATGTTTTACTTCTCCGAGATTATGATAATTTTTATGGCAGTAATGATTACCGATGTTATCTTACTCGACCTGTTTAACACTTTTGGAATGCCAACCTCTACAACGGTTTCAATTGTATTCGAGTTGTTGGGAGCTGCTGTAGCCGTTTCGGTAGTAAAAATAAAAACTGCCGGCGATTCGGTTATACTGGAGCTTGCAAAGTATATTAATTCCGAAAAGGCTTTGGCAATTATTACCGGAATTCTGATTTCTGTAATTATTGCGTTTACTGTTGGGGCAATTGTACAATACATTACACGGTTGGTTTTTACATTCAATTACCAGCGCCCAATGAAATACTTCGGTTCGATTTTTGGCGGTTTGGCCATTACTGCCATTACCTATTTTATTTTAATTAAAGGGATGAAAGGTTCTACTTATTCGGGTGTTGAGCTCGAAAGTGGTATTACTGTTCAGGAGTGGCTAAAAATAAATTCGGGGATGGTAATGCTATACAGTTTCCTTTTTTGGGTTGCATTTATACAACTGTTGAAATGGATTTTTAATATAAATATTCTGAAAATTGTTGTATTGGCGGGAACATTTGCACTTGCTATGGCATTTGCCGGAAACGACCTTGTTAACTTTATTGGTGTTCCGTTGGCCGGTTTTAATTCGTTTAAAGCGTGGGTTTCTGCGGGAGCTGCTTCTCCTGATTCGTTTTCGATGGGTATGCTTGCCGGAAAGGTTGGAACACCAACATATATGCTGTTAATAGCCGGCTTGGTAATGATTATTACACTTATTTTTTCGAAAAAAGCAAAAAGTGTTATCGCAACTTCTGTCGATTTATCGAGGCAAAACGAAGGGGCAGAAAGATTTGGGTCGTCGTTTATTGCCCGGTTTATTGTTCGCCGAACCACCAATTTTAACAAAAAGCTTTCAAAGTATATGCCGGCTGCCGTAACGAATGGTATTCAGTCGAGGTTTATTCCTGCTGAAATAAGCGAAAGCAAAGGAGATGATGCCCCGGCTTTCGATATGATTCGTGCATCGGTAAATCTGGTTGTTGCCAGTATTCTAATAGCCATGGGAACATCGCTAAAATTGCCACTTTCTACTACTTATGTTACGTTTATGGTGGCAATGGGAACGTCGTTATCGGATCGGGCATGGGATAGAGAAAGTGCTGTTTACCGTATTTCGGGAGTGTTTGCTGTTATTGGTGGATGGTTCCTTACGGCAATAATTGCTTTTACCGTTTCGGGAATTGTAGCACTAACCATTTCGCTGAGTGGTAAATTTATGATTTTCGTATTTATTCTTATTGCTCTAATTATGGTAATCAGAACTCATGTTCTATTGAAAAAACGTGCTTTGCTTAGAGTTTCCGAGGAAGAAGACAGCATTGAAGAAGAAGATGCTATTGAAGAGATTATTTCGAAAACTTCAAAACAATTGGTTAAAGCTATTGTTACTACAAACCAAATTATTATGCTGAGTATCGATAGTTTTTTAAAAGAAGACCGGAACGGATTACGCTCGGCAGAAGAGGCGAGTAAATCGTTCTCGAAAAAGGCAAAGAAGAATAAAGATAAAGTATATTCAATTGTGCATAAATTAATGGAAAGATCGGTTGAGTCGAGCCATTTTTATGTGCAGATGATGGAGCATAAACGCGAAATGGCACACGCTATTCATTTTATGCTCAACCCAATGATTGCTCATATCGAGAACAATCATAAACCTTTTATTGAGGATCAAATTACAGAGATGACAAACATGCTGACTCAATTAGACAACTACTATAACTATGTGTTGCATACGGTTAAAGAGGAGAAATTTGAAGAGTTGGATAATTTGATTGATGAAAGAGATAAAATAATTGAGACATTGCGAAAAATGGAGAAAAACCAAATAAAACGTATTAAAAACAAAATGGTTAGTACACGAAATTCGCAGTTGTTCTTTAAAGTAATTTCAGAGTTAGAATCGCTGCTTTTACAAACGGTTAATTTAATTAAATCGCAACGCGACTTTATTTCTCAAACCCGGCAGGCAAAATAAATTTTACAGAATCTGGAAAAAACAAATTTAGGAATCATAATATTTAAAAGGGGTTGGCGGCTATAGTTGTCAACCCCTTTTAGGTTCCTGAAAGTTTCTCCAGCGCATTTATTTTTTTAAAATGTCATCATTTTCAGATAGATTCGACATCCGAAATGTATTGATAGAATAACGAAAGAGTTGATTTATAACGTATCGGGGGAAAACCTGAATGAATTGTGCAGAATAAAAAAATGATACTCGATTAGGCTCTGCCGAAAAACGATTAAACACATGTCATACAGCCAGATACACTGTTTAACACTTTAAAAGTGCAAGCTTTTTTTCTTGTTATATTAAAAATGGTTGCATTTATTTATTCTATGTTTCGAATATTTTAACAGCTCAGCTGTTTAGCAGACCCCAATTATCTTTTCTTAAATTTCAACAAAACAGTTTCAACTACATTATTAACATCATCCGAAACTTTTGTAAGTAAAATAATAGCTCCGAAAACGATTGTAAACAGGGTGCTTCGTATAAAAATATCGACTACCAACTGTTGTTGGTTTATAAAGCTGCTTGCTCCCCATGCAACGAGAAATGCCACCGGAACAATTATGAATTTAAGAGAAAATGGCTGCATTTTAAATTTGAAGAGTATATAAAGGTAGCGCATTAAATTATTCATAAACATTACGGTTGCAATTGCAATTGCAGCCCCTGTTATTCCCCACAACGGAATAAAAATATACATGGCCGCCACAACCAAAACAATTAAAATTAACAAAAAGTAGAGCGAAACCTTGTAGTATTCAGAAAACCCAATAACCTGACCATTTGCTCCGGCAAGCATAACCACTACATTTGCCAGGCCAATAAAAAAGATAACCCATTTAACACCTTCGTAATCGGGGCCTAAAATAACCTGAATATTATCGATGTTTATCCAAATGCCACCAAATAAAAAAAGGGCAATAATAAACTGATTGAGCGAACTTCTCGAATAAATATCGTGAATATAGTTTCTGTCGTTTCGTTTCCAGGCATCCGAAATAAGTGTGCCGCTAATTCGCAACAGTGGCCGCGAAGGAATAATCACCAGCGAACCAAAGAAAAAGGCCATCGTGTAAATGCCTGCACTGCTTAACCCAAGATATTGGTTTACAATTATTTTGTCGAGACTAAAAACAATGCTACCGCTTGCCCCCGTTAAAATACTGTAAATGGCAACACTTATCATCTCTTTCCTCAAATCTTTTGTGATAAAACTTAATCTCGGACGCAGGTTTAACTCTCCTTTTAATAACAGGTAAATAAATATATAAATGCCTTTTGCACTTGTTGCAAAAACAAAAAGAAATATTAACGTTTGGATATTTATAAGTTGTAACGCATAGGCAACAACAACAATAAAAATTAGTACACGCTGAAAAACGTCTTGCAAAAAAGTTCCGAGTACAGCATTGTAGAGTAGCTTATTATAAATGTCGAGCACATTAAAGAGCAGCGTAAAAAAAGTTAACGGTATGAGCAGATAAACATAGTCGGCAAATAGTTTCGATTTTTCGATGTTCGACTCAATTAACTTTGGCGAAAAAAGAAAATAAGTAATTAAAAAAAGAAAAAAACCTATTGATATTACCGAGAATGCAATAAATAAATAACCATTATGACCGGTCTCTTTATTTCTGAAATAGGGAAACAACCGGTTGGTAACACCATTAATTCCAAGCGAAGAAAATTGGGCAGACAGTATTGCATACGACAATAACAATCCGAAAAGGCCAACAATCTCGGGCGATAAATATTC
>JALUZN010000057.1 GCA_027011835.1 Draconibacterium sp.
AACCATATCTGCAAGCTTTTTTACGAATTTACACAATACCTTGCAAATAAAAAAACTAACAAAAAGAGTTTATCAACTGATTATCAACAATCTAGTGTATTTTTCAGGTTTGACTAAGTATCGGTTTCTTAAGGCAAAAGACGTTTCTTCAGTTTAACAGGATTGCCAAACCTATTATTTCTGAAAATAATTTTGTCGGTATTTTCCCGGGCGTAGCACTTTCACTCTCATTCAACAGTGACGAAATGCTGATTATCGGCACATTTTTTTGATAACAGAGCTATTCCTTGTTCCTTTTGAACCGGAGACAGGAAAAACAATTGAACTCCAAAAACAGTGTAATACCAATTACACCTCAAACGAATCCGCTTCGCGGTAGGCCTTTATAAAGGCAACCTCTCCCTCTTTACCCGGTTTGCTTTTCCCATGCTCGCAACATAATACACCGTTGTAACCTTTTTCGCAGATATGTTTAAAAATGTTTTTAAAGTTGATTTCGCCGGTGCCGGGTTCTTTTCTTCCCGGATTATCGCCAAGATGAAAAGCTAAATGGATTGAGTATACCTAAATTTTGCGACTATTTTAAAAACTTACTCTGTTTTTGTTTGAGTAGAAACAGTGTCTTTTACATTATTAATATTCTTTACCAACAAGTTTTGCTTCGATATCTCGATAGCGCGCAACAGTGTTTTATCTATCTTTTTTATGATTGGAAAGAATCCCTCTTCGCCAATTATATTGCGGGCAATGTATGCTTTTAACTGCGTATTAATTATTTCTCCCGATATTTTCAACCCTTTTGTATCTTTTGCTATACCTTTTGTTTCGGCAAATTTTATAAAATCATTCAGCGCTCTTTTTTTATCGAGATACGAATCAAATTCTCCGGCAGTTTTTAGTTTAGACAGCTCGTTGCGATGCTCGTCGGCATACGAATAAGCAAAAGTATAAATCAGTCCTTTTCGGTAAATGGCAGTAAAATAGTCGGAGTTACCTGTGGTATCGATGGGAACAAAAAAGTCGGGCATAATTCCGCCACCACCATAAACAATGCGGCCTCCTTTTGTTTTATACTTTAACGAATCGACAAAGTGAATGCTGTCGGCAACCAACTGCTCCATATTTTCAAATCGCTCCTGAATGTGTTTAAAATACTCCTCGTTCCCTTTGTCGTATGAACTTTGAATACATCGTCCGCTGGGTGTATAAAACCGAGCCACCGTTAAACGCAGTGCCGATCCATCCATTAACGGAATCTGCTCTTGCACCAGTCCTTTTCCAAACGAACGCCGGCCAATTACAATTCCCCGGTCGTTGTCTTGCATGGCTCCGGCAAAAATCTCGCTTGCCGATGCCGAGAACTCATCTATTAATACAAAAACTTTTATCCCTTTCCAGCTGTTTCGCCCCGATGCATTGTAAGTTTTCCGGGGTTGATGAACCCCTTCGGTATATAAAATGGGTTCGCCTTTTTCTAAAAACTCGTCTAACATTTGCAACACTGCAACCAACGAACCACCTGTATTTTGGCGCAAATCAACAATCACCTTTTGTGCTCCCGAGCTTTTTAAAAAGGCCATTTTATCCATAAACTCGCGATAGGTGGTATTTCCAAACCGACTGATTTTTACGAAGCCTGTTTCGTCATCAATCATATATCCCACATCTACACTATAAAGAGGAATTTCGCCTCGTGTAATTTCAAACTCCAATTCGCCGGGAGATCCTTTCCGAATAATTCCCACGGTGACTTTGGTATTTTTCTTCCCCTTTAGCAAACTTAAAACGGTTGCATTGGTAACGTGTACTCCGGCAATAATCGAGTCGTTTACACGCACAATCCGGTCGCCGGGCATTAATCCAATTTTACTTGAAGGTCCACCCGAAATTACTTCGATTACACGAACGGTATCTTCCATAATTGAAAACTGTACGCCAATTCCCGAGAATTTCCCACTCATCTCCTCTTCTACTTTAACCATATTTTTTGCAGGAATATAGGTGGTGTGTGGATCTAAATTATCCAAAATTTCAGGAATTGTATTTTCAACAATAGAAGTCATGTTTACCGTATCGACATAACCACTTTGAATTAAATTTAATACAGTAGAAATTTTATTTGTTGCCTGCGGAAATGCTTGATAAGAGTATTGGCTATTTCGGTTTAAAAGATTCCCGATTAAAATTCCGGCAGCAACCGAAACAGCAACAATTAAGGGAATAATTACGACAGTTTTCTTATTCATAAAAATTAAATATCTACTTGTTCAACTTTAATTTCTGCTCTTTTCAGCAAGTTTATTCCATCTTCCAAGCGGTAGCTTTCGGTAAAAACCACTCGTTTAATTCCTGCCTGAATAATCAGTTTCGAACACTCTAAACAGGGCGACGATGTTACATAAAGTGTAGCGCCATTACTACTGTTTCCCGATTTGGCAACTTTGGTAATTGCATTTGCTTCGGCGTGCAAAACGTAAGGTTTGGTTTTATTATTTTCGTCTTCGCAAATATTCTCGAAACCCGATGGAGTTCCGTTGTATCCATCAGAAATAATCATTTGGTCTTTCACTAAAAGTGCGCCAACCTGCCTACGTTTGCAATACGAGTTTTGTGCCCATGTGTCGGCCATTTGCAAATAGCGGCGGTCGAGTAGTTGTTGTTTATTCTTCTCCGACATAACTAAAAATTTAATTAAACAGGTACTCTTTTCTTTGAAATGATTACAAATGTAGTATTGAATTGTTCAATATGAATAAAAGAGAACACTTTGCACAGTTTTTTAACAAACTATAACATTGGTTTATTAGAAACAAAAAGTGCTGCAAAATGCAGCACCTAATTATAATCGAATCGAATAAATTTTAATTTATATTTTGGTTATTCTTTTATTAACAACCAAACATCGGAATATTTTGGGTATGCCTGACGCAATTTTGATACGCGACTCCGTGCTTCGGTTTCGTCTTTAAACGAGTCGACACAAACCCGGTAATAACCTGTTTCGCTATGCAAAATAATTGGAGTAAAGCCTTCGTTAAGTAATGTTTCGCGATAGTTCTTTGCGTTATCTAACTGGCCAAACGAACCAATAATTACAAAATAGGTGTTGTTCTCGTTGCTGGTCCTGTCTTCCTGTTGAGTAAAAGTAACCTGCTCTTTTCGCATGGCTATTGGTTTTTCTTCAGGAACTTTTTCTACATTCTTTGTTTCGGTTTCAGCTCCCGGAGCAGGCACCGAAAATACTTTTGTTTCGGTAGTGGGGTCGGCAGTATATTTCGACTGGGCAGGTTGCTTTGTGGTTTTACAAGAAGCAAAAGCAAAAACAACAATTACGGATAAAAAAACTATTCTTTTCATGGTAAAACTTTTTTTCAATTTATAACAGAACAAAAGTACACAAATTGGTACGGTTGAACTGCCTTTTTAAACGCGAGTTTTACACAAGTTGTTGTTTGCAACTTGCTCTTTTTTTATTGTTGCAAATAGAATAGACTCAAAGTACATAGCTTTTCGGGCTACCGAAAGTTGCTAATAATTTGCTCAAGAAAACGAATAAATTCGGGGGTGTTCAATTTAGAATTGAGCATAACAAAGTGAGGACTAATCATATTTTTTTTGTTATAAATAACCGTTTCGAAGTTGCTTTGCCTGAATACTTTTCCGCCGAACTCTTCGACCATAAGCTGGCCGGGCGCGGTGTCCCACTCCGAACACGGACCGGCTTTTAAATACATGTCGGCATTCCCAAGAATAATATCGATTTGTTTTAACGAACTTCCCCGATGAATAATTTCAACCGGATAGCTTTTTTTTATCTCATCAATTATTTGTGCTTCAAGTGGTTTAAAGAACGAACGACTGGTTACAATTCGTATTTTTTCGCTTTCTCCAACTCGCTTGTTTACTTTTAAAAATTCTCCGTCAGCATTAAACCGGAAGATTCCATTATCTTTTTTACAATACCAGCCATGTTTATTTAGTGGGTGATAAATCCAGCCCTCAACCGGGCTCGAACCGCTAATACGTGCGAGATTAATGCAAAACTCGCCGTTTCGGTGAATAAACTCTTTTGTTCCATCTAAGGGGTCAATCAGGAAAAACTGAGGCCAATTTTTTCGCTCTTCATACTCCGGGATTTTATTCTCCTCGTCAATAATATTAATTTCGGGGAATAACTTCTTTAAACCGCTGTTAAGAATTGCACTCGACACTTTATCGGCAATGGTAACCGGTGTATTATCCGATTTTAATTTTGCTTTAAAATCGTTACTGCTGTATACTTCCAAAATAGCATCGCCAGCAGCTTAAAAACAGATATTTGTTTATCCTCCATGAAAAAAAATTGATAGTTCAAAATTACGTATTACTTTTCACCACATCTGCACAATTCATCAAAAACCCGACAATTTAAGTTTTTCTTCACAAAACAACCAATACATACTACACCCTAAAATCGGCAAAAAAAGTGGTTCTTCCATATTCGATATAAAAAATCCAATCGGGGTTGCCCTAATCCGCAAATGATTTGATTAAGAAAATAAATAACTTGCGGATATAAAGTGCATACAAATATGAATCTGATTCAGAAGAATTAGCACTTTTAGTTTATCTTTACCCAACATTAAAAACAGTTACAATGCGGTTGTCTTTTCTTTTTGGACTACTTCTTATTTCCACGTTTGGTTTTTCGCAAAAAATGTGGGACGGATACAAATATTTAATGAGTCCGGTACGAAATTACGTGGTTTATAAAACCTTATCGAAAATAGATATCGACGGGAAAGCCGACGAAACTTCGTGGCAAAAAGCCAAATGGTCGGAATATTTTCAAGACATTGAGGGTGATTTAAAACCGGCACCTACATATAAAACACGTTTCAAGATGCTCTGGGACAGCTACTATTTATACATTTATGCTGAATTGGAAGAGCCCCATATATGGACCTATTATAACACTCACGACCAGATTGTTTTTCAGGAAAATGATTTTGAAATTTTTATCGACCCCACACGCGATACGCACAACTATTTTGAATTTGAATTAAATGCACAAAATACGTTGTTCGACCTGTTCATTCCAAAACCTTACAGAAATGGAGGAAGAGCAGTTGAAGACTGGAATATAAAAGGATTTAAAAGTGCTGTTTTTATCGATGGTACGCTAAACAATCCCGACGATATTGACAAAAAGTGGTGCGTTGAAGTTGCCATTCCGTTTAAATCGTTAACCGACTATAAAGAGTATGTAATGCCAAAAAACCAAAGCTATTGGAAAATTAATTTCTCACGGGTTCAATGGTATACCGAAGTTGCCTACGGGCGATATTTCAGAAAAAAAGATAAGCAAACCCGAAAACCCGTTGCAGCAAACAACTGGGTATGGAGTGCGCAGGGCATTGTTAACATGCACTACCCCGAGCGTTGGGGGCTGGTTCAATTTTCGTCGAATAAGGTTGGAGAAAGTCCGGTTAATTTTCTATTGCCCAACGAAGAAAAGTTTGCCAAATACCTTTGGTTTATCTACTACAAACAGCAAGCATACAGAAAAAAAACAGGCAATTACGCTCAAACACTTTCCGCGTTAAATATACACCAGTCAACAAAAACAGAATGGGGTGCGTATATTTTGTACAACATGAATGTAAATGGTCATATTTTTACAGCTACATTAAAAACTGAACGGGGGTTAAAACTATCGGTAAATCAGGATGGCCTTTTTGAGGTCGTTGAAAAATAGATAAAATGAACAAACGTGAATTTATTAAATCTTCGGTGTTGGCCGGAATGGGGTTAACAGTAATGGGGAGTGCCACTGCCGGCGAAAAAAGGAAAAAGAAAAAACACGCCGGCCCAAAACATTGGGCATGGGAAAGTCCGAATAAAAAAGAGAGCGATGCCGATTTGCATTCGAAATATAAAAGCTATTCCGATGCCGGAATAAAAGGGATGTTTTTCGAGGAAGATAGCGAACGCCACTTCCGAATAGCAAAAAAAGAGGGGCTGGAAACACACCGCTGGATATGGACAATGAACCGCGGCGAGGAAGCGCTTTTAAAAAATCATCCCGACTTTTATGCCGTAAACAGAAACGGAGACTCTTGTTCCGACAAACCCCCGTATGTAAACTACTATCGCTGGCTCTGCCCCTCGAAACCAGCCGTTTTAGATTATCTGAAAAACGAGGTTAATTCGATTTTGAAAAAAGATTATGTCGATGGAATTCATCTCGATTATATTCGATATTCCGATGTAATTTTACCCGTTACTTTATGGGGAAATTATGGTATTGAACAAAATAGCGAATTACCCGAATACGATTTTTGCTACTGCGAAACCTGCCGGGCAAAATACAAAGAGAAAACCGGTGTCGACCCGCTTGAAATGGAATTCCCCGACCAAATTCCATCGTGGCGAACGTTCCGTTACAACCAAATAAACAACGTTGTAAACTCGCTTGCCGAAGTAGCACATAATTATAAAAAGCCGGTAACTGCTGCTGTTTTTCCAACACCCGAAATTGCCCGCCGTATTGTACGGCAAGACTGGACAAACTGGAACATCGACGGGGTGTGCCCAATGATTTATCACGGGTTTTACAACGAGCAGGTAAATTGGATTGGCGATGCTGTAAAAGAGGGAATTCACTTTTTAAACGACCGTTTCCCACTTTATGCCGGGCTGTTTATCCCCAACTTTAAATCGCCCGGGGAGCTGGAAAAGGGAATAAAACTGGCACTTGAAAATGGAGCTTCGGGAATCTCGCTGTTTGGAAAAATTGATGATGGTGTTTTGCAAACGTTAAAAAAGTTTTCGGTGAAATAGATGTTTCTGGTTTGAACACGTTTTTTAAATTACCTCCGATAAAAAAAATAGTTTTTTATCGGAGGATAGTTTACTTGTAATTCAAATTAGCAGGTAAAAATTTCTCGATAAAACTAACCGGTTTCCCTTTTCGACGGGCATAATCTTCAACTTGGTCTTTCCCTATTTTTTCAACACCAAAATAACGCGATTCGGGGTGAACAAAGTACTGCCCCGAAACCGAAGCATTTGGATACATTGCAAAATGTTCGGTTAATGTTATTCCTATTTCGGGGGCATTTAACAGGTCGAAAACAGCTTGTTTCTCCGAATGTTCGGGACAGGCCGGATAACCCAGTGCAGGCCTTATTCCCTGATATTTAACTTTTAGCATCTGTTCGAGCGAGAGATTCTCATCGGGAACATATCCCCAAAAGTTTTTACGAACCTCAAAATGGAGTAACTCGGCAAAAGCTTCGCTTAGCCTATCGGCAAGCGACTCTAACAAAATTGCTTTATAGTCGTTGTGTTCTGCCCTGAACTTCTCTTTCCACTCCTCAATTCCAATTCCGGCTGTTACGGCAAAAGCTCCGCAATAGTCGCTCCTCCCCGACTCTTTTGGTGCCACAAAATCGGACAGGCAATAATTGGCCGAGTCATCTTTTTTCTTCTCCTGCTGCCTGATATGATAAAACCGGCCAATCTCTTCTTCTCGCAAATCGGAATTGTATAATACAATGTCGTCGCCATCGGAATTTGCAGGCCAAATACCAAAAACGCCATTTGCCTGCACCATCTTTTTCTCAATTATCTCGTCTAAAAACTCATTCGCTTCCTTAAAAAGTTTCCGTGCTTCTTCGCCCTGCCTCTCATCGGCAAGAATTTGCGGATAATGTCCGCGCAATCCCCAGGTAATAAACAAGAAAGTCCAATCTATATAGTTTCGAATCTCCTCGAGCGGAAAATCGATAAACCGTTTCACCCCTGTAAAATTTGGTTTATAAACCGGTGACTTTTCCCAATCGATTTTAAATTTATTTTGCCGTGCCTGCTCTAACGTTAAATACGCTTTTGGCTTGCGTTTACCCTGAAACTTGCGTATTTCGGAATAATCTTTTTTTACCGAATCGATAAATTCATTATCGTTTGCAATAAGATTTGCCACCACATTTACCGCCAACGACGCATCTTTTACGTGCATAACAGTATTCGAATAAACCGGTTCAACTTTTACGGCAGTATGAATTTTTGATGTGGTTGCCCCACCAATTAATATTGGTATATTGAGTTTTCGGCGCTCCATCTCTTTGGCAATGTCAACCATCATTTCGAGCGACGGAGTAATTAACCCGCTAAGTCCAATAACATCAACTTTCTCTTTAATTGCCGTATCGATAATTTTTTCGGTAGGAACCATTACCCCCAAATCGATAATTTCGTAGTTGTTACAACTCAATACTACGCCAACAATGTTTTTCCCAATGTCGTGTACATCGCCTTTTACCGTTGCCAGCAAAACCTTTTTTTGCTCCGACGATGTATTGTATTTTGCTTTGTCGGCTTCGATATACGGCAGTAGAATAGCCACTGCTTTTTTCATTACCCTGGCCGATTTTATTACCTGTGGCAAGAACATTTTCCCCGCACCAAACAGCTCTCCCACCACATTCATACCGGCCATTAACGGGCCCTCGATAATATTCAATGTTGGCTGATATTTTTTGATGGCCTCTGCCATATCTTCATCAACATATTCGGGAAATCCTTTTACAAGTGCATGTTCAATTCGTTTCTCAAGCGGAAGTTCGCGCCATGCATCTTTTTTCGTCTCCTCCATTCCCAAAGAGGTAATGTTCTCGGCAAAATCGAGTAATCGCTCTGTTGCATCGTTACGGCGATTTAAAACGAGGTCTTCAACTTTTTCGAGCAAATCTTTTGGAATTTCATCGTAAATCTGCAACATCCCGGGATTTACAATTCCCATATCGAGGCCGGCATTTATTGCATGAAAAAGAAATACCGAGTGCATTGCTTCGCGCACAACATTATTCCCTCGAAACGAGAACGATACATTACTGATTCCCCCGCTTGTTTTTGCGTGCGGCAAATTCTCTTTTATCCATTTTACCGAATTAATAAAATCGACTGCATAATTGTTGTGCTCCTCTATTCCTGTCCCAATTGTTAACACGTTCGGGTCGAAAATAATATCCTGCGGAGGAAAATTTACCTGCCCGGTTAAGATTTTATACGCCCGGCTGCAAATCTCTTTTCGTCGTTCGAAACTGTCGGCCTGTCCTTTTTCGTCGAAAGCCATAACAACCACCGCTGCGCCAAAACGTTTAATCTCTTTTGCACGATTAATAAAAACTTCTTCACCCTCTTTTAAACTAATCGAGTTAACAATTGCTTTTCCCTGTAAACATTTTAACCCTGCCTTAATAACCGCCCATTTCGATGAGTCAATCATTACAGGCAGTTTTGCAATGTCGGGTTCTGCCATCATCAGATTCAGAAAATGAACCATCTCTTTTTCGGCATCGAGCATAGCATCGTCGAGATTTACGTCGATAACCTGCGCCCCGTTTTCGACCTGTGCACGGGCAACCGAAAGTGCTTCCTCGTACTTCTCTTCGCGTATTAATCGTGCAAATTTTCGCGAGCCTGCAACATTACAACGCTCTCCAATATTTAGAAAATTAGTATTCTCCGTTATTGTAACAGGCTCTAGTCCGCTAAGTTTTGTATTCGAATCGGACTTACTAATTTGATGAGGACTTGCTGTTTTTGCAGCTTCGGCAAAGGCACGAATATGGGCGGGAGTAGTTCCGCAGCACCCCCCAATTATATTTACAAAACTATTGTCGAGATAATCTTTAATGTATTTCGACATTATTTCGGGAGTCTCGTCGTACTCGCCAAACTGGTTTGGCAACCCGGCATTTGGATGCGCACTGATATGAAACGGGGCTTTTTTCGACAGTTCTTTTACATAAGGGCGCAAATCTGACGCTCCAAGCGAGCAGTTTAACCCGATACTTAAAAGCTCGATATGCGAAACCGAGTTAATAAATGCTTCGAGTGTTTGCCCCGATAAAGTGCGGCCACTCGCATCGGTAATGGTTCCGGAAACCATTAATGGCAAATTTATTCCACGTTTCTCAAGTGCTTCTTCAATGGCATAAATAGCAGCTTTCCCATTCAATGTGTCGAAAATTGTTTCAACAATAAACAGGTCAACTCCGCCATCGATAAGGCCTTCAACTTGCTCGCGATACGCATCTTTCACTTCATCGAAAGTTACGGCCCGATAACCGGGGTCGTTAACATCGGGCGAAAGCGAGAGCGTTTTGTTTGTGGGCCCCAACGAGCCGGCAACAAAACGTGGTTTTGCACTATCTTGTGCTGTAAATTTATCGGCAACCTCTTTGGCTATTTGTGCCGAGGCCTTATTCATCTCATAAACAAACTCTTCGGTACCGTAGTCGGCCTGCGAAATGCGCGTAGCATTAAACGTGTTCGTTAATAAAATATCGGCTCCGGCTTCGAGGTATTTCGCATGAATTTCAGAAATAATTTCGGGATGAGTAATCGATAAGATATCGTTATTTCCTTTCTGGTCGTGCGGAAAATCTTTCAAGCGGCTGCCCCTGAATTTTTTTTCGGTTAATTTATATTCCTGAATTAACGAACCCATTGCCCCGTCCATTACTAATACACGGGTTTTGAGCTCTTGTTTTATATTCTTTTTTATTGTCATTTTATCTCTTTACTACAAAAACACGAAAAGTATTTTTTTCTTTATGCTTTGTATTCTATTTATTCTCACTTCAACACTCTCATTTCATAATCTCCCCGAATCCCGATTTTATCTTCGCAAATAATTAAAAGCGAAAGTATTTCCCGATATTTCTCAGAGTATTTAATTACTTTTTCAACATCGGCCGCCGATTTTACTTTATTTCCGAAAGCAGTTGCAAATGCATCGGCAAGTAACACATCTTCACAAATTACAACAACTGCATCGGCTTTCCCGTAACTTAACGACGGACCAACTGTTCCGGCCGAAGTGCAGATACCGAGTTTTTGTTTTTCTGGTGGAATAACCAAACCTATTCGTTCCGACAGAATTGAGTCGCCGGCAAAAACAGAGAGTGTTAATTCACTTTTTAAAAGAACGTAAATATCGCCACCATTCTCTACAATCAACTCCTCAACCGAAAAGTTTTTTAAAATTTCCTCTCCCACATCGCGGGCAAACAGTCCTGCCACCGCCGACATTGGACCAATTCCCGCTTTTTCAGCTGCCACCGCCATTTCAACTGCCTCGGCAGGTGCATTTTGAGTTGGTTGAAATGGCTTTAAACTCTTTTTGAAAAAAGGTTCCGATTGAGTGTACTCATCGAATTTATTGCGCAAACTTTTAATTTTTGCAAAAGCTACGTTTTCCATTTCGGGTTGAAAAGAGCCGGGATTCACACCAATCCATAAATCGGTTTCGAGATAACTAATCACGAAACCGGTAAATCTTTCGGTATTAAATTGCGTACGATATGTTCTTTCTTCGAACAACTTCATATTACACAATTAACGAAAGTCGATACGAAACAGATTTAATGGGCAGGCCGGAATACACAACTCGCAAACCACACATTTATCTTTGTCGAAATCGAGTTTCCAGGTCTCTTTATTCATGGTTAACGAACCGGCAAAACAGACGGCAGTACAATTCCCGCAATCGATACAATGTTCTGCATCGAGATGAATTGCTTTGTCTAACGACTCGCATGTAATACCGTGGTTCTGCAGGTATTCAACCCCTTTTTCAATGTTCTCCTTTTTGCCATGAAGTTCGAGCAAAAGACTCCCCTTTTTCCCGGGATAAACCTCTGCTTTCAAAATATTTATACGAATATCATAATCTTTTACAAGATGATACGTAAATGCTTTATCGCCACTTTGAGTGGGAAAATTCAGAATATATCTTTTTTTAATCATTGTCGGCCTCCGTTTCTACTAAGCTGTTTAACGATGTATTTTTCGGGAACATTTGCACCGGTTTACTAATTTCGAACTCGCCGTTTTGCAACCAGTTTTTTAATTCGCCGGCTATTTTTCGGGCTTTGGCGATGCTCGACACCGGAGCCGTTCTAATTTTTTTGCCTTTTACCTTAATTGTTCCCGACTGCAACTCGGCATAATTTACCTGCCCCAGTTTTGGCGCTCCCACAGTTCCGTAATCGAGCACTGAGGTTTCAATCTGACTATTATTTACCGATACACGTTTTGCAATATCAACATCTAAAACAGGAATGGGAATTCCAATTCCAACAAACAAACTCACCCCATATTTATCGAAATAGGCAGCGTGCAGATATTCCGACGACATCTCTTTCAGGTTTCCCATAACAGCTAGTGTTGCCGCATTGGTAACCGGAATGCCGAGCTCGTTTTTCGGGCGTGTGGTATGAAACTGTGTTCCCGGCCAAACCACAAAACCCTGTGTACCTCCCAGAAAAATGCGTGTTCCTAAACCTATTGTTCTGAATTCGGGGTCGTTTAACAGTGGACTTAATTCTCCGGAAGTGGAATAGGTTGCAATTCGTAAATTCGGAAGTAAAGTTCCCATATAGGTATGCACCATTTTTTTTGTTGTGTTTACCGCCACGTTGTAATTTTGGTACGCATTACGCGGATTAAACATGGTAAACTCGTTAATGGTATTAATATTAATTGTGGTTTTAATGTGCTTTCGCGGATAGCAATCGGTTCCTTTTGCCCACGCTTCCAATGTTACATCTTTACCGTCGATTAAATCTTGAATAACATGCGCACCCCCGTATTCAGGGTTGTCGGGGTCGCAGGCAGCTGCGCCAATATACGAATCGACAGCGGCCAACCCCTCGTAACAGGGAACGCCGTTTAACCTTATTTTTTCCATTCTGATGGGCGGATTTGCATGCCCAAAATTGATGATTGCACCCGACGAACACATGGCACCAAAAGTTGCAGTAGTTACCACATCTACTTTTTCAACAATCTCCTCGGGTGTTGCTTCGATTGCCATTTTTGCAACCTCCTCGGCAGTTAAAATAACTGCTTTGCCGGTTTTTAATTTCCGGTTAATCTCTTCGTAACTCTTTTTTATTGTCATTTTTTACTGAATTTCAAGTGCGACAGCATTTAAATTATAATTCCGTTTCCGGCCGGGTATTGGCACCTTTCACATTCGTTACTAAACGAGCCCGATGGTTGCCAGAGTTTCGTAGAGCCCGCTCTCTCCGCTCTTCTCTATAATCAAATACCTTTTTTGAAGGAATATTTGACTTGCAGCAAATTTAGTTGAAAATGCTGAAAATCAAACCTAAATCAAATACTACTTCACAAAGGCTTAACGAATCTGTTCTTTTCAATAATATTGTTTGTGTATATTCAACGAAAGTTGTAAACTTGCACTCCGAAATTCATAGTGAGAGTTAAACTCGAAATATTGAATTTGTTTGAGCCTATAGCTCAGCTTCCGTCAGCTGACGGATGACTCATAATCAGGGGTCAATAAAATATCTGGTTATTTGAAATAAAAATATTTAGTTTTAAATATTCGGGCCTATAGCTCAGTTGGTTAGAGCACCTGACTCATAATCAGGTGGTCCCTGGTTCAAGCCCAGGTGGGC
>JALUZN010000058.1 GCA_027011835.1 Draconibacterium sp.
CCTTTATTGATATCCCGTTAAATAAAGACAATTCTATTTATAAAGTAAACAAACTGTTTTATAGTTCTTATCATATCTATAGTGCTATTTTGATTTCAGAAATAGTTAAGTATTTAGATTCACTTAACAGTGATACATTCTGGACAATTGGACTAATTGCACCATACAAAGCGCAAGCAATTTTGCTTAATAAATTGATAACTTCTTATGGAATTTCAGAAAATATAAAAGTATATTCAGATACAGTTCACGGTTTTCAAGGAGATGAATGTGATATAGTGTTTTTTGTTAGCAACCCTAATAACTATTTTTATTCAGGTCACGAAAAGGCTCTATTGTCTAAAGAATATATTTACAATGTAGCTATCAGTAGAGCAAAAGATTATTTAGTGGTAATACATCCATACACGGTTATTAGAGACAATAAATTTATAAATAGGATTGGCATTTCATACAAAAATAATTTTGGCAATATAAAAATTACAAATGCTAAGGATATCGAAAAGGCACTTTTTAACGAAAAAAATTACATAGAAAATAACAGCTATGTTTCAGGACACGATAATGTAAATGTTTTTGGGCTCTCTGATATGAAATATTTTATCAAAGCTAACGATACTGCAATAGACATTCAACTGAGAGACTTGAAAGAAAAGAAAACAATTACTGACTAAAATTACAGGAAAAGTAAATATAAAAAGTATAGAAAGAAACAAAACCGAACGGCAAGAAATGCAGATAAAGAATCACCAAAATTACAGTAATATCTGGCCTTACGGTTCAATTAAGCATTGCAGTGAATTGGAAATTTTATGCTTTGAAATCGTCATCTTTTCATTTACTTTTTGATAAAATAATTGATCTAACTATGGAAACGGCCTCGATTAGCATTATAAAGAAAGAGTTAAAAAACGTTGCTCCCGAAGAGTTACAGGCCATTGTTACGCGACTGGCAAAATACAAAAAGGAGAATAAAGAGTTGTTAAGCTACCTGCTGTTTGATGCCTGCAACGAACAGGAATACATTGAAAATGTAAAAGCTGAAATCGACGAGCAGTTTTCGAACCTGAACCGTACCAGTTTTTATCTGGCAAAAAAAAAAATTCGTAAAGTTTTAAAAACCACAAACAAACACATCCGTTTTTCGGGTTCGAAAGAGACCGAAATTCAACTGCGAATCTACTTTTGCCAAAAACTAAAAACCTCGGGGTTAAATTACAAAGCAAGCCGCGTTGTTTTTAATATGTACATCAACCAAATAAAACGAATTAACAAAGTGCTTTCGATGTTGCACGAAGATTTACAATACGACTACCGCGAAGAGGTGGAGAACCTATAAACAATACCAAAATATTTCATTTCTATTTCATCTAAAATTTCAAAAAAAAATGAGCGACGACAAAAAAATTATTTTCTCGATGTACAAAGTGAGTAAAATCTACCCACCCAACAAAACGGTAATTAAAGATATTTCACTTTCGTTTTTTCTCGGAGCTAAAATCGGGATTATCGGACTTAACGGCTCGGGAAAATCTACTCTGCTAAAAATTATTGCCGGGCAAGATAAATCGTTTAACGGCGAGTTGGTTTTTGCACCAGGTTATTCGGTGGGGTTGCTCGAACAAGAGCCGCAGCTCGACGAAAACAAAACCGTTAAAGAAATTGTGCAGGAAGGCGTTCAGGAGACCATTGATGTGTTGGCACGATACGAGGAAATTAACGGTGAATTCGGGCTACCCGAAGTTTACGAAAACCCCGACACAATGGAAAAACTGATGAACGAACAGGCACAGCTTCAGGAAAAAATAGACCAGTTAGACGCCTGGAATATCGACAGCAAACTTGAACGCGCAATGGACGCTCTCCAATGTCCGCCAAACGAACAGCCGGTAAACGAGCTCTCGGGAGGAGAACGTCGCCGCGTTGCACTCTGCCGTTTACTGTTGCAGGAGCCCGATGTTTTACTGCTCGACGAGCCCACCAACCACCTCGATGCAGAGAGTATTCAGTGGTTAGAAATGCACCTCGCCCAATACAAAGGAACGGTAATTAGTATTACACACGACCGCTATTTTCTCGACAATGTTGCCGGCTGGATTTTAGAGCTCGACAGAGGAATGGGAATTCCGTGGAAAGGGAATTATACATCGTGGCTCGAACAAAAAACAAAACGTTTAGAGCAGGAAGAGAAAGGACATTCGAAACGACGAAAAACTCTGGAACGGGAACTGGAATGGGTACGAATGGCGCCAAAAGCACGACACGCAAAATCGAAAGCACGACTAAATGCCTACGACAAGCTACTTAACGAAGAGACCAATAAAAAAGAGGAGAAACTCGAAATCTTCATTCCCAACGGTCCGCGTCTGGGCGACAAAGTGGTTGAGATGGAAGATGTTTCGAAAGGATTTAACGACAGGATATTGTTTGAAGAGCTTACTTTTAAACTTCCGCCGGCAGGTATTATTGGAGTAATTGGTCCAAACGGGGCCGGAAAAACAACACTCTTTAGGCTTATTATGAAACAGTTGGAAGCCGATGCCGGAAAAATAGAAATTGGCGATACTGTAAAAATTAGTTATGTAGACCAAACCCACGAAGCTATCGACCCCGACAAAACGGTATTTGAGGTAATTTCGGGTGGAACAGAAACTATTCTGTTGGGAAACAAGCAAGCCAACGCCCGCGCTTACGCAGGACGATTTAACTTTAACGGCTCCGACCAGGAGAAAAAATGCGGAGTGCTCTCGGGCGGCGAACGAAACCGTTTACACCTTGCCCTGGCACTAAAAGCCGAAGGCAATTTGCTGCTTTTAGACGAACCCACAAACGATATCGACGTAAATACGTTGCGTGCTCTCGAAGAGGGGCTGGAAGCGTTTGCAGGCTGTGCCGTTGTTATTTCGCACGACCGGTGGTTTCTCGACCGCATTGCAACGCATATTCTTGCATTCGAAGGCAACTCGCAGGTTTTCTTTTTCGAAGGTTCATTCTCGGAATACGAAGAAAACCGTAAAAAACGAATGGGCAAAGAAATACCCAAACGTTTTAAATACAAGAAGTTAATTAAATAACAGAGTTTAACAGAGCAGGTGCAATTCTCAAAAAAAGTGTAACATCTGTAACAATCGAAAATTGCCGTCGTCATTCATTCAGAGTTTTAAAATTTTGAATACACGCTACAAAAACATACATCAGGAGGTTATCGACCGGTGCAGAGAAGGAGACAGACAAGCGCAGTCGCAGTTGTACAAGCTCTATTACAAAGCTATGTACAGCGTAAGTTTCAGGATATTGAATGACAGTATGGAAGCCGAGGATGTAATGCAGGAAGCATTTTTAAGTGCATTCAGAAATATAAAAAACTACAAAGGCGAAGTAAGTTTTGGTGCTTGGCTAAAAAGAATTGTTGTAAACCGTTCGCTCGACCAGTTAAAAAAACGAAGAATTAAGTTTGAAGAAGTAACCGAAAAAACAGCACAAATTAGCGAAAGCGAAATGGAAACAACCGCTGTAAATATTCAAACGATAAAAGAGGCGATACAAGATTTACCCGACGGGTACAGAGTTGTGTTAAGTCTGTTTTTAATTGAAGGGTACGACCACGAAGAGATTAGTTCGATACTGGGTATTACAAACTCGTCGTCGCGAACGCAACTGCTAAGAGCTAAAAATAAATTAAGGAACAATTTGGCAGGCAAAGAGCTTTTTTCGAACAACTAAAATGAAGGTGAATGAAGAAAAATGATAAAATAGAAGAGCTGATTTTTAACAACCGCGAGCAGTTAAATGATTTTGAGCCGGATGAGGGACATTTCGAACGGTTCGAAACGAAACTTGAAAGTCTTCACAAAAAGAGACATTTCTCTTTCAATATCATTTGGAAAGTGGCTGCTGCGGCAGTTTTTATTCTACTTTTAACCAATCAGGCCTATCTCTATTTCTCACCAAATTCGAATAATTCATTCTTTTTCCCAAAAAAAACAAGTTCGGTTACATTGGCATCGGTTTCGCCAAAATACAAAGAGGTGGAGTTTTATTTTACAAATGCCATTAACGTTGAACTCGAACAGTGGAACACCCTAAAAAGC
>JALUZN010000059.1 GCA_027011835.1 Draconibacterium sp.
AATTGTGCTACCACAATAAAAGCATTTTTTTATTCATAACCTTTGATTTGCTGCAAAGCTAATAAATATAAGGCGTAGCAAACTTTATAGCCTCCTTTTTGTCCATTAGGCCTAGAATAGCAAAAACAATTGGGCTCCAGCCCAAAATACTGTTAATGCTACATCCTTGAGGTTGATTAATGAATTCTGTGTCCGTCCCTTAAAAGGGACGGCCAAGGGTATTTCTTATAACAATAATAAATCTGTGATTTTTTGTTGTTTATTCTTTGCCGTTGGTTTCAGCCAACGGACTTTATGTAATAAGGGATTTTTAGCAGGCCCTATTCTAAAATAACTTTCCCTTCAATTTCAACAAGAAGGTCGTTTCTGCAAATATCGGCAATAATATAAACCACAGGTTGGTTGCCAAAATGGGTTTCAAACACCTCGCGAATAGCGGGATAGTGTTCTCGTTTTTTGATATAAACGCGTGCGTGTCCATATCGCGATAAAACGGTATTATTGTTTGATATTTTTTGCAAAACTTCTTCAGAGTAAAGCCGTTGAATATTTTGAATTGTAATTTCTGTTTGTTTAACCGGATTGTTAACTCCCACAGTATTTTCTCCAATAATAGAAGCTGTGCCGGAAATAAAAATAAGTTTTTTCTCAAACATATTCATAAACCGGGCGCGTTCGAATTTAGGAGTTGTTTTTATAATGCACTCTTCGCCAATTAATACCTCTTCGCTATAACTGTGGGCCGCAATTTGTCCGGGGTTGTCAACCGGTTTTGTTTCAATCTCTGTCGACTGAACGGCAACAAACTCAATAATTAGTCCTCCCCGGTTCATCCCGATTCCTGTTGCCGCCGGGTATCCGTTTTTGGTAAAACTGTTGCCGTAAAAACCGGAGCGAACATTGTTGAACTCCTGGTAGCGTTGTTCTTCGCCGTCGAAACCAACAATGTTTTCAATATAATTCCATTGCCGAACAATTGAGCTAACCGGAAATGAAAGTTTGCTAAACAGTTTGCCTAATGCATTAAATGCATTTTCCGAATCGGTTTTGCACCCTGCTTTTTGGTCCGACTGAATGTTACCAATTAAAACCTTTGTGTTGCTTTGACTAAACAAAACAGAAACATTATTATCGGTATTGAAAAATTCGATATCCCAGTATTTCGGATCGTAATAAAACGCTTCAATAATAATATGGCTGGTAAGAGGAGGCTGTGCAATTAAACTAAAAACCACTTTGTCGGAGAAAATACGAGAAACCCGTGATTGAATATCTCTGCTCAATATTTCATATTCCTTATCGGAAGCGGTATTGACGAAAAAGTTTAGTTTAAAAACTTTTTTACCCGAATTAATTAACGATAGCTGCGCCATACAGTCGCTTAGCTGGTCGTTTATTGTGCTGCCCGATTTCTCGGGTTTTATATATATTCTGTCTCCGTTTAAAAAATACATTTCATCCCCCTAAAAAAGAGTCACAAATATGGTAGTTTTTTTTGAAAAACGTTCAGTTTTTGAAGAAATTGGAAAATAATTTTTGAAAAACCGGTATTAATAATCGCTATTCGCTTTGGCGCCGTTAAGGATTGCCTCGGTAGACCCGACTCCTAGCCGGTTTGCACCTTGTTCTAAAAAGGCTACTGCGTCGTCCCACGAGCGAATTCCTCCCGACGCTTTTACCTGCATTTTGTCGCCTACGGTTTTAATCATCACATCAATGTATTCGGGTTTTGCTCCGCCAGGACCAAATCCGGTTGATGTTTTTACAAAATCGGCTCCCGCCAGGTACGACAATTCGCACGCTTTTGCAATTTGGTCGGCAGTTAAAAAGCCACTCTCCTGAATAACTTTTACAAGGATATTTTTTTTATGCGCCACTTCAACCACAGCTTTTATATCGTTTAAAACATAGTTGTAGTCGCCCGAAAGGAATTTGCCGATATTCATTACCATATCAATCTCGTGAACGCCGTCGGCAATTGCCTGTTCCGCCTGAAATGCCTTTGTTGCAGTGGTGTCGGCGCCGTGCGGAAAACTTAAAACGCACGATACTTTTACATCGCTATTTTGTAACAGTCCGGCTGCCGCTGCAATGTCGCAGGGTTTTACGCACATGCTATAAACTTCGTTTTCGATACACATTTGTGCGTGCTGTTTTAAATCTTCATCGGTCATATCGGGCTTTAAAACCGCATGGTCTATGGTTTTTGCTACTTGCTTTTTTGTATACATTGTACGATGTTAAATTGTCAAGTTCTACTTTTACTAATCAACAATTGCATTAATAATCTCAATTGCTTTTTCCGAGTCTGATTCTAATACAAACAAATCAATAGCAGAGGGAGTTCCACCAACAAAACCGGCATTTATTCCTTGATGAAAGCCATCTTTTGTAATTGAACTTATTCCTTCTTTTTCCAGATTCACTCGAATTCTTTCGATTATTACTTCATTCCCGGTGTAAACCGATACAATTTTGTCTTTATCATTCATAGCGTAAAAATTAAGTTAATATTGAATTCTTATCCTTCTCAATCTTCCATCTCTTTTAAAACCTGTTCAACCTGTTCGTTTGTTTTATGCAATTTGTCTTTACAGATTTTTAGTAAGACTGAAACTCGTTTTACTTTTTCAGCCAGCTCATCAACATCAAACTCTTCGTTTTCTATTTTTTCAAGAATCTCCTCAATCTCTGCCATTGCTTCGCTGTACGATACTTTTTTTGCTGTCATTTTATGCTTTTTTTACAATTTTACTTTTTACTTTTCCTTTTGAAAAGAGGGTTTCAATTTCATCGTTCAGGTTTAATTCCGATGAAGATTTTACTGCTTTCCCATTTTTCAAAGTTAACGAATATCCCCGTTTTAAAATATTTTCGGGGTTAAGTAACCGGATTGTATTTTCGCTGAGTTTAATTTTTTCGTGTTCGAATAAAAGTATTCTTTTCGATTTTGCTGCTATTAAATCGCGATAATGTAACAGTGCAGCCTCTTCTTTTAAAAGCGATTCGCCAACCACCCGTTTTAAAACGCGGCGTTTCTGCTCCGTCCGGTTTTTTGTTTCGACAAACCAAAGCGAAACAGCCGAATGGAGGTTGTGTGTTAAACTATTTATTTCGTGCCTCTTTTTAAACGAAAACCGGTTTACATTTTGTTGTAACTCGTTTCCCAAATGCGAAATGCGCATCTGTTTTTCGATTATAAACTGAGTTACCAGATGGTTTAAATTTCCCGCCATCTGTTCGAGTTTTGTATTTTCTTTATCAATTAAATTACGTGCAAGTTGTGCTATTTCGTTTTCGTTGTAAAGAAGCTGCTCATAAAAGCGGTTAACGCCTGCAATTAAAAATTCGGCTACGGCAGTGGGCGTTTTCATTCGGGTTTGTGCCACCAAATCAATAATTGTATCGTCTTTTTCGTGTCCAATTCCGGTAATTATTGGCAGTGGAAACTGGGTGATAGTATAGGCCAGGTTGTAACTGTCGAAACTGCTTAAGTCGGCCGTAGCACCGCCGCCACGAATAATTGCTACCGCATCGAAAAAATCGTCGTACTGAAAAATATGTTCCAGTGCCCGAATTATCGAGGGTTCGGTTTCTGCTCCCTGCATGGTTGCCTCAAACAGTTTTGTGTAAAAAACAAACCCGTTCTCGTTGTTTTGCAGTTGGTTTATAAAATCGAGATATCCGGCTGCCGTTGCCGACGAAATTACGGCAATTTTTTGCGGAACAAGTGGCAAGTCGAGCTCCTTATTCATTTCGAAGACGCCCTCTTGTTTCAGCCTGTTTATTATCTCTTTTCGTTGCATCGCCATGTCGCCAACGCTATAAACCGGGTCGATGTCTTTTATATTCAGACTCAGTCCGTACGCAGGATGATACTCGACTGAGACCTGCACCAGAATTTTTATTCCCTGCGAGAATGTCTGTCCGGTTGTGGTTTCGAAGTAGGGTTTTAACATGCGGTAGGTGTACGACCAAATGGTTGCTCTCGATCGTGCAAGTATTGTATTCTCCTCTTTCTCAACTAATTCCAGATAGCAGTGCCCGGTGCGATTTTCTTTCATTTCACTCACTTCGGCAACAACCCAAACGGGTGCCGGAAAGGTATCCTGCAGGGTCTCCTTAATTGTTTTGTTGAGTTCCGAGAGAGTAAACTGTTGCATCGTATTATTAGATTTTATTCAGTTTAATGGTTTGTGTTACGTTCTCTGAATGAATGCGAACCAACAGAATTCCGCGTGGAAGGTTGTCGATATTCGTGATAATAATTTGTGATTTATCCTCTTTAGTCAAGTTTCTAAGTAAACGGCCTTCTATCGAATAAATTTCAATTTTGATATTTTTTTGAGTTGAATTCGATTTTCTTTTTAAAACAAAATTGTTGGTTGCCGGATTGGGATAAACTGTCCAGAAGGTATTGGAGCTGTTTTGTTCTGCAATTTGACTTGCCAAAAAAGTCCACGCTTTTTTAAAATCGGGTATTCCAAATCCTAAAATAGAATCGGGTTTTTCGTACTGAGATGCACTCATTTCAATGGCCTGTTTTACATCGGCAGCTGTTGCGTTTGGCATCGATTGCCAGAAACTGGTTGCCATTCCGGCCATTATTGGCGAGGCAAACGATGTGCCGCTGGCGAATCCTAAGTCTCCGTTCCTTAATTGCAGATAGGTGTTCCAGCCCACCGCTGCCACATTGGGTTTAATATCGCCGTCGGAAGCCGGGCCCAACGATGTAAACGGGGCATCGAATCCAAATTTATTTGTGGCGCCAACCGCAAGCACATTGTCGCCGTCGGCTGGGGCAATAATGTGTTGCCACGCTTTTTGTCGTTCGTTACCGGCAGCTACCACCACCAAAATTCCTCGCGAAAAAGCAATGTTTGCTCCGCGTGTTACGCGTGTTGTTTTTCCATCCATATCGGCGTAAGTATGGCTCAGTGTGTTGTCGTCGAATTCGTAATATCCCAACGAAGAGTTGATGACATCGACACCGGCACTGTCGGCAAATTCGGCTGCAGCAACCCAGTTGTCTTCTTCAATCGGGTATTCCGAATTAACATCTTCGGTACGTAAAAGCCAGTACGAAGCTTTGCGGGCTGTGCCAATTAAACTGCCCGGTACATTTCCTCCCATACACGAAAGTACACTCATTCCGTGGTAGTGCGTTGCATAGAAATCGTCGTTGGAGTTAACAAAATCTTTTGTGCCCAAAATTTGGTTGTTGGCCCATAAACTGTCGAAAGCAGCGAACTCGTTTGCTTTATAAAAGCCGGCATCGATTACGGCAATTTGCATCCCCTGTCCGTTAAATCCATTGTTATGAATAAACTGGCCATTCATTAATCCGGTTTGGTAAACCGATTCGCCATACAACGAAGTGTCGATGGGGTCTTTGTTGCCGGATTCCGGTTCGTCGAATTTATTGTACGTGCTTTTTGAGTTGTTTCCCGGTTTCGAAAGCAAAACTTCTTTTACAAACGAAATTTTTTGAACGCTGGTTTTGAATGTGTCGATTGATGTTTTTATGGTAATTCCATTCAGCCATTTCGAAGAGTGAACCAGTTGTGCGCCATAAGATAAAACCGAATCGATGTAATTTGTATTCACAGGAAGATCGAGCGAGTCGATGGCAATATTTTGTTTTTCCCGCCGCTGAATTGCGCGTTCAGAAAGGTATTCACCGGGCGATGAAAGCGAATATTTTGTGTTGTTTTTATTTTTAAAAGCAACCCAAAAATAGTTTTGCGCCTCCGAATAAAAAGAGATGCCAAACGAAAAGAGAATAAAAAGTATTGTAATTTTCCTCATATTTATTAAACTTTATTCAGCGTTATTTCTCATCGATAAATGCGATTTTACTCCATTTGTCGGGTAAATGAGCATCGTAAACACCGTGACTATTTAATGCTGTTGCAGGATGAGGCTGTACCTCTATCCCATTTTGAACAAGTTTTTCAAATCTACCTAGAAACATACTCCAAACATCGCCATTTTCAGGAGGCAAAGAACGACCATTTGCTAACAGCTCCAGGCTTTTCCAGGGAATCGCAATTTCCAAACTCCATCCTTCATCAATGTCACTGTTATCATTTAAAGTCCCATCTATTTTAACCGCCGATTGCAATCCCGGCATTTCATAATTTGGGAAAGCCCAACGGATACCCCTAGGGTGGGTGCCTTTCCAAAAAGATGCATCTGCACGGTCATCATTGCCTCCAAATGTATACGCATCCGACTGATGAACATCGAACACAGGAATATCGAATTTGCTACCTTTTGTGTATGCATCTTTCCAAATAAAAAAGACTTCATAAACAGTATTGAGCGCATTTACCTCGAACTCGTAATAACAATCGCCTCCGTCGATAAAGAGTTCCAGATCATTTTCTAAAAATATTATATCACCCCGTTTGGTCAGTTTTGCTTCAACAAAACGTTCTTCGGCATAGAATGCCAAATAGAGATGGGTATCGTTCCAAAGAATTGCAGAGCGTGTGTTGTACAAGGCCGTGCCGGCAGTAACCAAATCCACAAATCTTCTGCTCCACCGGGCATTCTTCCATACCTCCTTTTTTACATCTCCGTCAATAACAATTGATGATGAAATTTTTTTTGCAGTATAATCAGGTGTTGTATTCATCCTGTTTTTTCGTTAATTGTTCGATTTTCAAACTTACAAAATATAATGAAGTAATCTGTAAAAATATAATTACTTTCGGCCCGGAGAAAAAAGGAAGATTTATGCTCGAGATTTGTGCTATCGCATCAGGCAGTAACGGAAACTGCTACTATATAGGAAACGAAAATGAAGCCGTGTTGATTGATGCCGGAATATCGGGGAAGCAGGTTCTTGCACGAATGGCAGAACGTGGTTTAAGTTCCTCGAAAATAAAAGCTCTTTTTATTACGCACGAACACGGCGACCATATGCGTGGAGCACGCGGCGTTGAAAAGAAGTTACAGGTTCCGGTTTACATTACGGCAAAAACCCACAACGGAGCCTATAAAAATATGCGTACCAACACTCCAAAACATTTTGTGCCCGGCGATAAAATTACAATTGGCAATTTCACTGTTTTTACTTTTCTGAAAAATCACGATGCGTCGGAGCCCTGCTCGTTCCGGGTTCGGTATAAAAACAAAAATGTGGGGGTTTTTACCGATATTGGTGAAGCGTGCGAAAATGTAAAAACGCACCTGCAAAAGTGCGATGCTCTATTTTTAGAGTCGAATTACGATGAGGAGATGCTTTTAAACGGAAGTTACCCCTATTTCCTGAAACAGCGGGTGGCTTCGGAAGTTGGTCATTTGTCGAACGACCAAACATTCGACTTACTAAAGAACCACGCGGGCAAAAATTTACAATGTGTATTTTTAAGCCATCTTTCGAAAGAGAACAATACGCCGGAGAAAGCGATGGAACGAATGAAGTCGCTGGACTCGTTTAAAATTAAACTCACTTCGCGTTACGCAGCAAGCGAAGTTTACCGGTTTTAAAACACGGTAACGTTTTACCCCTCCAGTAAATTGTCGCTTAAAGCCTGCAAAGTCTCCTTCTTATTTACTGTTGGTACCAAAACCGAGATATTGTAACGGCTTCCGCCATACGAAATCATGCGGATTGGAATTCCGTCGAGTGCATGAAATACTTTCGAAGCAAAACCTTTTTCTTCCTGAATGATATCGCCGACAATACAAACAATCGACATTCCCGAATCGACTTCAACCGTGCCAAATTTCCCTAAATCTTCTCTTATTTCAGTAAGTTTTTGCGTGTTGTCAATTGTAATTGAAACGGCAACCTCCGAAGTAGAAATCATATCGATGGGAGTTTCGTATTTTTCGAAAACGGCAAATACGTTTTTTAGAAAACCGTAAGCATTTAACATTCGTGCCGAGCGGATTTTTACCGCCGTAATTCCATCTTTTGCAGCCACTGCTTTAATTCCCTGCCCGTCGGTTTCTGACGAAATTAACGTTCCACCGTCGGTTGGGTTCATTGTGTTTTTTAGCCGTACCGGAATGTTCTGAACGCGAGCAGGCAGCACTGTTTGCGGATGCAGAATTTTTGCTCCGAAGTAGGCCAGCTCGGCCGCTTCGTTAAACGAGAGGTGGTCTATTTTTTTTGTGTTTTCAACAAACCGGGGGTCGTTGTTGTGAAATCCGTCGATGTCTGTCCAAATCTGAATTTCTTCTGCATCGATGGCAGCACCAATTAACGATGCGGTATAATCGCTTCCGCCACGCTGTAGGTTGTCAATTTCGTTGTTGGCATTTTTACAGATAAAACCCTGCGTAATGTAGTAGTTGGCAGCACCAACTTCTTTAATCTCTTTTTTAATGTTTTTCCTGATGAAATGTGTGTCGGCAATTTTATCCTCATCAATTCGCATAAATTTAAGGGCAGGCAACAGTTTTGCTTTATGTCCGTTTTCAACCATCAGCAACGTAAAAAGTTGTGTTGAAATTAACTCGCCCTGTGCCAGTATTGTATTCTCGCCAAGTAGTCCAAAACTTCCGGAAGTAAACGACTTAATTGTATCGAAGCTCTTTTTTATTACTTTCAACCCACTCTTTTTGCTCTCTTCCGAAGTAAAAAGTCCGGCAATAACCTGTTTGTATTTTGTTTCGAGTTTTCCAATTTCCAAACGTGCGGTTTCTTTATTTTTTTGGTGTAAATATTTCGAAATCTCAACCAACGAATTTGTGGTTCCCGACATGGCCGACAATACAACAATTTTCTGTTCTCCATCGGTAATCAATTTCATTACCGCTCTCATATTCTCCGGCGAGCCCACCGATGTTCCCCCAAATTTCAGTACTTTCATAGTAAAAAAGAGTCTTCTTAATTAATGTCGTAAAGATGAATATTTTTGAATTATTTTTTACAATCATTCGGGCTATGTAAAACAAATATTAACTTAGCAACAGATTTTTACAACCGACTCAATTATTTATAACTCAAAATTGTTCTATTATGAAACAACTACTAATCGTTTTGTCTATTGTTACCCTTTTTCAAATCAATGTATCGGCTCAAAAACAACCTGCATATTATTTGGTTGCTACTTCGCAGGGGACCATTGCCGATGCTAAAAGTTCTGTTATAACTGCTTTGCAAAGCTCGGGATTTAACGTTATTGGTCAATACAATCCGGCCAATTCGGAAAATCTTGCCGTTGTTTGTTATACGCACCCCGACCTCGAAAAAATTGCCCTCGATTTTGCCGATCGTGGCGCGCTGGCAGCAGCTTTAAAGATAGGCTTTAAAAAAGAGGATAATTCGGTGAAAATAAGTATGATTAATCCGATGTATCTTTTCTATGCCTATTTTGTTGAAGGGATTGATGTGCACGAAAAAGAGTTGCTTGCAATTTCGGAGAGTGCAAAAACCGCAATGAAAAAAGTGGGTAGCAATTTTACCCCTTTTGGTGGCGAACTCAGTAAAAAGGAGTTGCAAAACTACCATTATAAAATAATGATGCCCTATTTTGAAGATGCTGAGGAGTTAAAAGAGTTCGACTCGTTTGAGGCAGGATTAAAAACCATTCGAGAGAACTTAAATTCCGGAAAAGGAGACACTAAAAAGGTGTACGAACTAATTTATACCGATAAAAAAGTGGCTGTTTTTGGTGTTGCTCTTTTAAATACAGAGGAGGGCGAGCCCAAATTTCTTCCCATAATTGGCGACGAAAATGTTGCTGCCATGCCGTATGAAATTATCCTTCAAGGGAAAACTGCATCGATTTTGCCGGGGAAATACCGGTTGGCAATTAGCTGGCCCAACCTGTCGATGGGGACTTTTATGAAGATTATGAATACACCGGGCGATATTGAAGATACCATGGAGGAGTTAACGGAATAAAAGCGGGATTGCCGGGTGTTTAATTATTTCTTTTCTCGCAAAGCCGCAAAGTCGCTAAGGATTGATTTTAGTAAATTACAATAATTACCTCGTGTTTTGCAGGCCTCTGTTTGTGAGGTGTTTATAAAAACGTGCCGAACCATTAACGTTTGAAATAAGGTTAATAAGGTTGTTCTCGAATGGGAAGTGCAATAGCCACTATGGTTTCTTTATTGAAATAAGGTCTTTTACAAACGGATAATGTAACCTCAAACATTTCTATGTCCGCCCAATAAAAGAGACGGCAAAGGATATTTTTACCTTGATTTCGCAGTGAGTGGCAAAAGATATTTCTACAACAGTATATAAAACTCATGATTTTAGAATTGCTGATTTAAAAGTGCGAGTTACTCCAAAGGAATTGTTTTGCGAGAAACCGCATCACCCATTTTTTACACCATGCTTTAGCTTGGTGGTGTGCAAGCTCCAGTTTTTTTTGGCTTTAGCCATTAATCTTCTTTTTCTAAACTTAATGGCTAAAGCCCAAAGCAGTTCAATATATGCAACCACCAGACTAAAGTCTGGTGTAATATTAAAATCCGCCCCTTAAAAGGGACGGCAAAGAATATTTCTGCACCAATAATAAATCTGTAATTATTTATCCTTTGCCGTTGGCTTTAGCCAACGGTAACGGACATATTTGTTTTACACAAATTCTTTGGGGGAATGAAGGGAGAAGCTATTGTGAAGAAATGATAAAAACCTTATTTTAGGTTTCAAAGCTTAGTAGCCTATTTTGTTAACAAGGTTGTTCCCGAATGGGTATTACAACGGCCACTAAGAGGTTTCTTTATTGAAATAAGGTTTTTTACAAACGGATAATGTAAACTCAAACTGTATCTCCACAACTTTTTAAATTGTTCTCTTATCACTTTATTATCAAACAACTTTTTAAACTTATCCATTGCTTCGCCTTCGTTCCTCGTTTTTGCAATGATGGGTCGCGTTGTGTCGTCATTGCGAGTGACCACCCAATTTATTTTGGGCATAGTGAGTCGATGACCGAAAGTTGAATTGATTGGTCATCATTCGGGTTGGTACAATATTTAAGGGCATTTAACCTTTTAGGTTGGCGGTTAAAACAAAGAGTATGGCCTCCGGTGGGGAAAAGTTGGTTTATTAAATTTTAAATGGCCCATCGACCTGAAAGTTGAATTGGATTAAAGTCTGCGCCGGGAAGCTGGAAGGAGATGATGTTGTTGAAAGAGTTAGACGTTGGATGAGTTTATTGCCGGGTTAGTTTTTCTAAAAAGAAGGTTACTACATCTTTTCCCGATGAATCGACAATGCCGATTTGGGGGGCATAAATAATGGCTTCGGCGCCCACCTTGGCTGCTTGCTCTTTTAGTGCTTTTGCATGCAGCGGATGATGATTTAGCTCGTCGGCGTTAGTTGGAAATCCTCCTCTTTTTTTATTAAAGACAAAAAAAGGAGCCGAGGTTTTTTTCATCTGGCACAACAGGTCGAGTTTTTTTCTTATGGCAGTTTCCTGTTTTAGATTCCGGTTTTCCACCTCTTTAAATCCAAAAGCGCGGGCAATTATTTTCTCTTCACTTTCGGTTATTTTGTCGGGTAGTTCTAAAAGACTGCTCCATTTATAAATGTCGTAAGTTGCTTGTGTTTCGAAAGCGCCGGCACAGGTTAATCGGGTCGATTCGCACAGAACGGGGTCGCTGTTTTGCGGGTCGGCCATATCGTCGTTAAATGCAAGCCACAGCGATGTTCCGGCTCCTGCCGACCCACCTGAACAGGCTACGCGGGTTTTGTCGATATTGTATTTTTTTGCATTGTAGCGAATGTACTGCAAGCATCGTTTCGAGTCGTTAAAACTGGCTAATATTCCGTATGGCGCATCGTTTTGAAATCGGTAATTTATTAGTGCAACCGAAACACCTGCATCTAAAAACCGCACCAAATCTTCCGACGGATAATATTTCGATTTGTCGCCACCAACAAAGCCACCACCGTGAATGTAAATGACAAGCGGTGTTTGAGTTTCGGATTTTGCCAGCCAAATATCGAAGGTGTTTCGCGGGTGTGTGCCGTATTTTTCGTCGACATATGTTGCCCTGTCTCCAATCTGATTTATCGCCTCTGTTTTTTCTTTTGTATTGCTCACGTATATTAAAATGATATGGTGCAAATGTAAGATTATTTAGGGAGATTTATTTTTGTTTTTACTTTGACTTGTATGGCTTATTTCGGAATTCAAAGAATAATATTGAATATTGAATGTCGAATGATGAGGTTGTGTGTTGGGTGTTGATTATTGAGTGTTGAGTGTTTGCGTAGGTGTGTCTATGGCAGAATCTTGAATATCGAATCTTGAATGTCGAATGATGAGGTCGATGGAAAGATAAATCTGAAATCGGGATTCTGAAATCGAAATTCGAAATTCAAAGAGTAATATTGAATATCGAATGTCGAATGATGTGAACATCCCTAAATAAGGTTGCCATAAACCACCGGCGCCTGCGTGAGGGATTGCAGCGGTTACCCCACAGAACGCACCGCTTTTGGGCGGGGCGGGCGAGGAGTATGAGCGGAAAGCCCGACCCCGACGCAGGAGGGGGCACGCCCAAAAAAAAAGTTATTAGTTGGGAGCCAAAATGGTAAACGGATAAAATGGGAGGTTGCGTAAAATCCAGAATAAAATAACGATTGCGAGGATTATCCACGGGGTGCTTTTAAAATAGAATATGTTGGGTAGTTTGCTGTGAAACAGTTTGTTGAGCAGTGGGCGCGAGTAGTGGTAAATGAGTAGAAGTAGTGCCGGAATAAAAAGCGCATTGTTGCTGATAACTCCGGCAAAGTTGAGATGTAACAGGCTGTGTATGGCGCGCTGCGAGCCGCAACCGGGGCAGTGGTAGCCGGTTGTGGAATAGAAAATACATTTTGGGAAAAGTTGTTGCTCGGCAGGGTTTAGAAAGTAAAAAAGGGCCGCCAGCGCTGCTACAACGATGACCACCCCAATTTGTATGGTTCGTTTCATTAATTACATATTAATTCCGTTGGAGGCGAAATTTGCGAAAAATGCGGTAAAAGCGAAAACAAGTGCGGTAATTATAAGTATTGAAACACCGCTTATAGCTGCAACAATTGCCCAGGTTTTTGCATTCCGGCTAGCCCGGCGGGCACCCTCTTTATCGCCCGATAACCACTTTGTGTTTACCGATGCTGCATAAATAATAGATATTAAGCCAAAAAGCTGACAACATAGAATGGTGCTGATGATTGCAAAGGCCAAGTAGTTTGGTGGTGGAGTTTCTTGTTGCTGAAATTGTTGCGTTTGTGAAATCTGTTCGTTCATTGTAAAAGTTTAACTTATTAGACTGCTTTGTTTTAGAATAATTACAAAAGTAGTGTTTTTTTTACAGATTGCTTCGTCTTCGTTCCTCCGTCTCGCAATGACGGGGTAGACAGGGCTGTTTCTGTTCCTTAGTCTCGCAATGACGGGTTGCGTTTTGTCGTCATTGCGAGGAAGAATGACGAAGCAATCTGCAACTTTACAAAAACTCACCCGACAGGTCTTTCCAATCCGGATTTAGAGAATCAATCAATTGGTTTTTTTTCTTCCGGGAACCACCTTTTATCTGCTTCTCACGTGCAATTGCTTCTTCTATCGATGAGAACACTTCAAAATAAACTAATTTCGAAACATTGTATCTTGCGGTGAATCCCGAAGGATGAATCTTATTCTTATGTTCATACAGTCTCTTTCTTAAATCGGAAGTTACACCTGTGTAGAGTACTGTATTGTTCTTGTTCGTTAAAATATAAATTGCCCCTCCTCGTTCCATAATTTTATTTTTGAATCGTTTTTATAATCATTTATTATTTTACAGATTGCTTCGCCTTCGTACCTCGTCTCGCAATGACGTGCTACTCTTTGTCGTCATTGCGAGGAAGAATGACGAAGCAATCTGTTGTTTTTAATGGTTGTGTTGAATTGAGGGGGTTGCAGTTCTGTTTTTACAGATTGCTTTGCCTTCGTTCCTCCGTCTCGCAATGACGGGGCAATCTGTTGTTTTAACAGTGGTGTTGAATTGGGGGTAGTGTAGTTCTGTTTAACAGATTGCTTCGCCTTCGTACCTGCCAATGACAGATTTAGAAAAAGACCCTGATCCGTCAACCGACGGACAGGGTGACGTCCTAAATTAGCATCAACGTTAATAAATTCCGTCATGCTGTCCGTCGGCCGACGGATCAGCATCTCTGTCATTATCTCATTATGCCCAATTAAAAAATTGGGTGAACTCTCGCAATGACGGGGTAATCAATTTGCCTTCGTTCCTCCGTTTTGCAATGACGGGTTGGGTTGCAACATAAAAAAAACAAAGGCTTCACTAAAAAAGTGAAACCCTTGTTAATACTAACTAAACGACTAAACTTATACCAATTCAAAGTTAAATTGGTATTAAAAGCTTTATATTCCTCGTGCGTTTCTGTCTAACTGTTCTGCTTCGGTAAAATCGTTACTGCTCACGTGGCCTTCCAACGGAAGAATTCTTTCGTGAATAGCATCGATAATCCACTCTGCCTGAGGGAAGAAATAGTCTTCCAACTCGTGTGCGGGAGTAATCCAGTTGCGCGAACCAACTACTACCGGTGGAGCGTCGAGGTAATCGAAAGCCAGTTCGGTGATGTTCGAAGCAAGGTCGCGTAAGAACGAGCCGCGTGCCGAAGCATCGCCCGAAATAACAATGCGTCCTGTTTTCTTAATCGATTCGATTACCGGCTCGTAATTAAACGGAACCAGCGAGCGCGAGTCGATTACTTCGGCCGAAATGTTGTATTTTTCTTCGAGTGTTTTTGCTGCATCTAAAGTACGGTATAGCGTTGCACCTATTGTTAAAATGGTAACATCTTTTCCTTCGCGTTTAATATCGGGTTCGCCAAACGGAATTTCGTAATAACCTTCGGGTACGCCACCTTCGTGGAACTGCTCGCCAATGTCGTACAGGCGCTGACTTTCGAAGAAAATTACGGGGTCGGTTCCTTGTAATGCGGTGTTCATTAATCCTTTAGCATCGTATGGAGAAACCGGGAAAACCACTTTTAGCCCGGGAATGTGGGCAGCGAGAGCAGTCCAGTCTTGCGAGTGCTGTGCTCCGTATTTCGAACCCACAGAAACACGAATTACCATTGGCATTTTCAGAACGTTTCCGCTCATTGCCTGCCATTTGGGAAGTTGGTTAAACACTTCGTCGCCGGCACGCCCCAGGAAGTCGCAATACATAATTTCGGGGATAACGCGGCCTCCGCACATGGCGTAACCAATTGCAGTTCCAACAATTGCCGCTTCGGCAATGGGCGAGTTAAACAGGCGGTTGTATGGCAGTGCTTCGGTTAGTCCGCGGTAAACGGCAAATGCGCCGCCCCAGTCGCGGTTCTCTTCTCCGTAAGCAATTAGTGTTGGATCTTTATAAAAGCGGTCGATAATCGCTTCGAAAAGTCCGTCGCGTAAACCGTAAGTTTTTATTTTCGAAAATGGTTTCCCGTTTTTGTCGAACATAAAACGCTCTTTTTTAGCCAACTGTTTTACGCGGGGATTCTCTTCCATCGGGTGGTTTACTTCCACTTCGCGGTCTTCCATTTTATCAATCGACTGGTTGCTGAACATCATTTCGCCAATTAAATTGGGTTGTTTTTCCAGGTCCATATGTGGCGAAACTTCGTCGTTGATTGCCAGTTTCATCGAAGCGGTAATTAAGTCGGTGGTAGCGGTTTTAATTGCTTCCAATTCGGCTTTGGTAGCCACACCTGCTTTTACCAGTTCTTTTCCGAACCATTCAATTGAGTCTTGTTTTTCCCATGCCTCTACTTCCTCTTTGCTCCGGTACGACGATGCATCGGATGGCGAGTGCCCGCTGTAGCGGTAGGTTAAAACGTCGAGTAAAACGGGTCCGCGTTTCTCCTCAATAATTTTGCGTTTGCGTTTATAGGCGTCAATTACAGCCAGCGGATTGTATCCGTCGACGCGCTCGGCGTGCATTTGGTCGGTGTTTACACCGGCACCAATACGAGCGGCAATGTCGTAACCCATGGTTTCGCCACAGGTTTGTCCGCCCATTCCATATTGGTTATTCATAATGTTGATAACCAGCGGCAGGCCACCTTTCATATCGCCTTCCCACAATTCGGTAAACTGGTCCATTGTTGCAAACGAGAGTCCTTCCCAAACGGGTCCGCAAGCCATCGATGCGTCGCCAATGTTGGCCACCACAATTCCCTTTTTACGGTTTACCTTTTTATAAAGTGCAGCACCCACCGAAATATCGGCCGAGCCACCAACAATTGCGTTGTTTGGGTAAACTCCGAAAGGAGTAAAGAAAGCGTGCATCGAGCCACCCAGTCCTTTGTTGAATCCGGTTTTACGTGCAAAAACTTCGGCCAGTGTTCCGTAAATAAGGAATTTAATGGCCAGCTCTTTTACTGTTCCGGTATGACCTGCTTTTACAGGAGCAAGTGTAATTCCGTCGAAATGGGTTTCCATTATTTTTTCAAGAGTCTCATCGTCGAGTTTGTCGATGGCAGAAAGTCCTTTGGCAAGAATTTCGCCGTGGCTGCGGTGCGACCCGAAAATAAAATCGTCAACATCGAGTGTGTAGGCCATTCCAACGGCTGCTGCTTCCTGTCCGATTGACAAGTGGGCAGGTCCGGGATGGTTGTATTCAACTCCGTTATATTCGTTACGGGTTTTTATTAAATTCAACATGGTTTCGAACTCGCGAATAACCACCATGTCGTGATAAATTCGTACTAAATCTTCGTTCGAGAAATTTGCTTTCTCCTCTTCAACCGTTTTGCTGTATTGATTTACAGGAATTGGTGTGAATTCTATTTGTCCCGGTTTTCTTACATCTTCCGGGTTGATGTATTGACATTTTGGCATTTTATTTTGTTTTTTAATTTTTAGTGAAAAGTGCTTAGTGCAAGGTGCAAAGTACTTAGTGCTTAAACTGAAAGATTTTCAATTTGATTTTTAATTTCAGCAAGGAAAAGAGTTGCTTCGCCACCGTCGAGTGCCTGGTGGTCGTAGGTTAACGAAAGTCCCATCATGGGGACAAAAGCGTAAACTCCATCTTCAATCTCTTTTGGGCGGGGTACAATTGTACAAACGCCGAGAATAGCAACTTGCGGTAAATTAATTACCGGAGTAAACATCTCAACACCGTAATTTCCAAGATTAGAAACTGTGAATGTTGCTTCTGCGGGATTTAATAAATCGGGATTTATATTTCCGCTTCGTGCAGCTGTTGAGAGTTGTTTTAACTGACTTGAAAGGCCTGTTATGGAGAGGTCGTCGGCATTTTTAAGGGCCGGAACCATCAATCCGCGGTCGGTATCAACTGCCAGTCCGAGGTGGACTTTTTTAAACCACTTCATTTTATCGCCATGGTAGTGTGTATTTACCTGCGGGAATTTCTCCAGTGCACGAATAACGGCAAAACAGACCAAGTCGTTAATGGTAACATTTTGCGAGATGGTTCCTTCGGTAAATTCTTTTTTGAATTTCTTGCGCAGTTTCATCATTTTTCTGGCATCGGCACTCATGTGATGGGTGAGTTGTGCTGAGTTTTGCAGCGATTGATGCATTGCGGTTGCAATCAGTTTACGGATGTTCGGGATTGCTTTAATTTCATAATCGTCGCCCTCTTCGAGAACTACTGCCGGTGCCGGAGCCACTTTTGGTGCTGCCTGAACTTGTGGTTGAGCAGTCGGAGTTTTAACTGTTTTTGCCGCTGCCATTTCAACATCGCGGGCAATAATTCTTCCGCGTGGGCCGGAACCTTTTAGCGATTGAATTGCTAGGCCCAACTTGGCGGCCATATTTTTTGCCAAAGGCGAGATGCGGATTCGTTTGTCGGGAGAGTTGTCTTCCACTTCGAATTCTTCCACTTTTGGAGCCTCGTCAACGGTCTCCTCAACAGTAGTTTCTTCTGTTACTGTTTCTCCTCCGGGACGAAATTCTTCAACCGATTCGCCCTCTTTCCCTATAACAGCGACATTTACTAAAACAGGAATTTCATCGCCCTCTTCGAAGAAAGTTGCCAAAAGAGTTCCGTCCTCTTTTGCTTCCTCTTCAAACGATGATTTATCGGTTTCGTACGAGAAAAGAATGTCGCCCTCGCTCACTTTGTCGCCAACCGATTTGTACCACTGCCCCAAAATGCAAGATTCAACCGATTGTCCTTGCCGGGGCATTATTACTGGTGTTGCCATAATCGTTTATTTTTTTGTAGTTATTATAACTTGTTAATACAATTAAAAATCAATATGAAATTGAATAAGCTGAAAATCAGTCTATTGTAACTTTCTTCTCTTTTAGGTTGTAAAAATATATTATTTAACTTGTATTTACAAGTTGTGTTGTGTATTTTAATTTTTTTTTAACTTTGCACCTACAATGGAGAATATTCCTCAATATAGAAAACTGTACGAGCTGCTTCGGAAACACATTGTTGAAGGTGTTTATGAGGAGGGAAGTTTATTGCCCTCGGAGAACGAACTTTGTGCAGCTTACGAAATGACCCGCCCGACGGTTCGGCACGCGCTCGATTCGCTGGTTAAAGATGGTTTGATTCTGAAAAAACAGGGGAAGGGAAGTATTGTAAGAAAGACGCCCAAAAATATTGGCATTTTATCGATTTCGGGAACTGCCTCGGCGGTGGGTGTTCGTTATTTAAAAACCGATATTTTGCAGAAACCAATGATAAAAACATGGCCGGAAAATTTCTCATTTGAACTTTCGGAACTGGAGAAAGAGTCGGGTTGTATTTATATGGAACGCCTTCGTTTTGTCGAAGATGAACCGGTTTTTTACGACATTAACCATTTGCCAAATATCTACTTGCCGCGTATTACGAATCGTTCGTTCGAAAATCGTTCGTTGTTCGAAATATTACGAAAAAATTACCAGATAGAGATTCTTGGGGGCGAGCAAAAATTAAAAGCTGTAATGCCCGATAAGCAAATTAAAAAGTTGTTAAAATTAAAAACCGGGCAGCCGGTCTTGCATATCGAGCGGAAACTTACTACCAACCGCGAGAACTTTAATATCTATTCCACCATCTATTTTAATTCTGAAAAACATGCTATTTTTGGTAGCTTTTAATTGATAATATTTCGTTAAATTTTTGTTTCTCGCAAAGCCGCAAAATCGCAAAGGTCTGATTTTTAGCAAATTGCGGAAAGTATCTTATGCCTTGTAATTCTCTGTTTATGATGTATTTATAAGAATATACCGAACCATAAAATGAAGTTGCGGGCGAGAAATTGTAATCGTTTAACTTTTACGCAACCTTTTATTGCAAAAATCAGTCTAAATAGTTAGATTACTTTTTTATAAAAAAGACCTGCCATGAAAAAACTATTCTTCCCTTCAATTATCATTTCATTGTTGTTTATTTTTAATACTTCGGCGCAAAATTTTTCTGCCGATGCTTATCTCAATTTCCGGGAGAGTGTGGTGGGAATTTCCGAAAACGAACTGGCAGAAATGTATGTCCGGTCGTCTGATGTTTACCTGAAAGGATTTGCGAATGCAATCTCTTTCGACAAAGTAAATTATCTCGATTCGGTTATTTTAAAACTGAAATTAACCAACGACGAACTTGAATTGTTAAAGCAGAATATGTTTTTTGTAACCGAACGGCTGTCGCATAACAATTTCGGAGAAGCTTTTCATACCATATACAATTACGATTTACCGGTTTTTATAACCACCGATGCAATTTTGCATGCGCTGCACATGTCGTACGACCAGATTCTAAAAAATCTTGAGCGGGAAATAATGTCGGGTAACATCGAAGAATTTTTAAAGTCGATGTACGATAATTTTGGAACTCTTGAGGAAAAATATGGTAACTCAAAAGCATTGTCAGTTGGTTTGGCTGATGCCGATTTATTTATCACAATTGCTTACTCGCTTATCTCCGACAAACTTTTGGAAGGACACGTTGCCGATGCAAAGGAAATTAGTAAGGTGTGGGAGGCAATTCAAAACGAAAAAATGATTGTAATGCCAATGTTTACTTATCCTGACCGTAAACGGAAGCTTGATTTTAGCCAGTTTAAAGTACGCGGGCATTATGTTTATACCGATCAGGATAAATGGAGGGGTCTGAAATCGCTCGAGCCATATTTTAAAACAATGATGTGGCTGGGGCGTATGGATTTCTTTTTAACGCCGCCGTCTGGAAATAAAATAGAAAAGCCGTGGACTGACATCGAAATTCAGCGAATGTATTTTGGTTCGTTTATGGTGAATGAATTGTTGCAAAAATCGAATAAGCTTGAATTGCTTCAATTTAACGAAACTGTAATAAATTATTTGGTTGGCGAAAGCGATAATCTAACTCCCGAAGAGTATCAAAAAGTTTTAACCGACGAAGGAATAACTTCGGCAGAACAACTAATTGACGTACCTACATTTTTAAAATTGAAAGACGCTTTAAATAGTAACGCTGAACTTGCTCAGCAAATTTTAAGCGATTTCTTTTTTATGGACCCCGGCGGTGATAAACCGGGCGAACTGCCAATTTCGTATCGTGTTTCGGGTCAACGATTTATTATCGATTCATATGTTCTGGGGAATTTGGTTTTCGACAGGCTTATTCAAAACGGCAGAAAAGTTATGCGAATGATGCCAAAACCAATGGATATACTTTTCCCGCTGGGGAATAACGATGTTTTACCATTTCTGAAAGATGAATTTGAAAAATATCTATACACCGAACAACTTGCAAATCTCCGGTATATTATCGACGAAAAACCCGATGATTTTTGGTCGGGCAGTTTGTATAATGTCTGGCTAAATAGTATTCGCGAATTAAATCCGACTGCCGAAAAATCGAAACTACCTCTTTTTATGAAAACTGCCGCCTGGCAACAGGAAAAGATGAATACACAGTTGGCAAGTTGGTCGCAATTGCGGCACGATAATTTGTTGTATGCCAAGCAGTCGTACACCGGCGGAACAGGTTGTTCGTTTCCGTATTCTTATGTTGAACCTTATCCCGAGTTTTATGCAAGATTGAAACAATTTGCTCAAAATGCAGGAGACTTTTTTAGTCAACTTCCCGCAACAAATCCTGAGTTGTACAGGATTGTTCAGTTCTTTCCGCATTTTGAAGAGGTTATGGAAAAACTGGAAAAATTGGCAGAAAAGCAGTTAAATAAAACCCCGTTTTCGAAAGAAGAAAACGACTGGTTAAAGTCGATGCTTTTTGTTGAGGGCGGAAGTGGAATGCCTCCCTATTCAGGTTGGTACACAAATCTTTTTTACGATAAATGGGATGCCGCAGAAGGCGATTTTACTGTTGTTGATGTGCATACGCAACCCACCGATGAGGTTGGGATTGTTGTGGGACGTATTTTACATACAGGAATAGGGAAGGTTAATCTTGGAGTTTTTGTGGCAAATAATCCTATGACTCAAAACGAATTAATGGCGTATGTTGGGCCGGTAATGTCGTATTACGAGAACATTACTGATGATTTTTACCGAATGACCGACCAGGAATGGGAAAAACTTGTGCTCGGCAATAAACTGCCCGAACGCCCCGAGTGGACAAATATTTATCTTGCAGGTAAAAAAGGAGAGGCCCGGGAAAAGGGTGCCGAATTACCTTCGAAATTATACACTTCGTCGATGAATATCGGAGTTTCGAAACCTGAAATTGTAGCTTATCCAAATCCTGTAACAAACCGGCTAACTCTGAAAATTTCGACTCAGGAAAATGTTAATGGCGAGATTTCGGTATATACTTCTACCGGAATATTGATTAAACAAACCGGAACAGAATACTTTACAAGCGGCACAAACACAACGCAAATCTCTTTCGATGAATTATCGGAAGGTTTATATATTGTAAAAGTTTCGTTAAATGGAACGAAAAGCTTGGTATTAAAAGTTATCAAAAAATAAAGGTCGTCGTGCGGGTGCTTTTATCATTATAGTTTTTCACAGAATTAGTTTTGTTTGAATGGTTCACATTCAACACTCAATATTCAAATCTATTTTTTACTTGCCACATTAAAGATTGCATTGTTTTTTCTAAACATGCACGTCCATTTTTGGAAACGGAATATTAAATCCTTCCTTTTAGAAGGTTTTAAAAAACAAATCTACCAGTTGTTGTGGCCGGAATAATATTCAATAATCAAATTTGTCCAAAGTCTGCCAACGGGAATATTCGTTATTTTTCAACAATTGGGTTAATTTTGCCAATGGCACAACTTACAAACGATTTTGCCGCAAGTAATCGACTGTTGTTCCCACTTTCCGGGTAACCTAACGATGAGAGTTTATTTTTGAAATTTTGAATTGTATCTTCATTCCCGACAAAAGTTATTGTAACTGTTGAGTTAGAAATATTAATTTCAGCATTGGTAACCTCATCGAACTTTAAAAGTCCTTTTTTTATTGTTGAAGCACAGCCATTGCACTTCAAATTTTCAATTTTTATTGTTGTTTTCATTGATTCTGTTTTTTATTTGTTTTGAAACTCAGGAGCTTCTCTGTCGTACTTGCAGCATCCGGGAAGTTTGTCGTAAACTTCGTCTTTTGCTTTGTGATTTTTTGTGTCGTGTCCAACTTTGGCTACGGCAACTTCAACTTTGTCGGTATTGGTTTTTGAGGCGTCGTAAACGATCTCCAATTTTTTTGTCTCTTTGTTCCAATCGGCTTTCGAAACTCCGTCAACTGCCAGTGCTGCTTTTTCGATGCGTTTCTCGCACATGCCACAATTTCCGTTTACCAAAAAACTCTCTGTTTTGCTTTGTGCAAAAACTGCAAATGTTCCTAAAAAAAACATTGCTACTAAACTTAAAACTTTTGTCTTCATCTTTTTTTGTTTTTAAAATGATTAATAAAATACTTTTTTGTGGGCCTTTTGTTTGCTTTAAATAACCCCGACTTTTACAGGCTGTGTTATAAGATTATTTTTTACCGTTGGATTTATCCAACGGTAATCAGGCAGCCTGACAATATTGGATTTTAGTCCTGAGTATAAGTAAGTTGGGCTGAAGCCCGGTTTTTGTGCATTCATAATCCCCGGGATAAATCCCGGGGCTAAATGTAACCTGTAATACGGGTTTTAACCCGGGAACTAAAATTTCCGTTTTACTTCGCCACAATTCATCATTTGCTCGCCGTAATACGGATTTTTTATCTCTTTGTCAGCACTAATCCAGAAAGCACCTTTGTCGTTGTTTGCCATTGGGCAGAACTCCAAATAAATTGGTTTACCGGTTTCTGGCCCAAACATATCGATGGCTTTTGTTAGCGCATCGGAGAGGATTACAAAATGGCTGCGTTTCATCTCAATCTCTTTCATTGCCACAATCCCGTTCAGGTTATCTTTTATTGGTTTCAACAGTTTCATCCATTCGATGTGTGCGTCGCCTTTTAACAAACCCATATCAACTTTTTCGAGTTCAGCAAGAACTGTTTTTGCCTCTTTTTCAACCTTTGTTTCATCGGTTGCCACGAAACCATCTTTCATTTTCAGGTAGGCGGTTACCACATTCCCGAGTTGCTTTTTAAATTCAGCTGGAGTTTCCTTCGATAAGGAAACCGGCTTTTTTTCACTCTTTTCCATGGCTTCCATTTCCTCGTCGGTCATTTCACTGCTACTACCATCTGTCCCCATTTTCGACATGTCGTGCGGGGTTGAGCCTGCGCCTCCACTTGGGTTCATCATACTTGGTTTTCCGGCCAACTGTGCCGAAGCGTCGATTTTAAACACGCCGTTTGTTACAATCTCCTCGCCTTCGTGCAAACCTTGCGAAACCACGTAGAAGTTACCGGTTTCGGGACCCAATACAATTTCGCGATAGATAAACGAGGGGGATTCCCGGTTGGGAACTTTTACGTAAACAACTGCACGTTTTCCGGTCCAGAGAATCGATGTTTTCGGAATTAAAAGCTGGTTGGTATTTTTTGCAATATTCGATTGTAAAATTCCGTTTACAAACATCTCGGGTTTAAACTTTAGTCCGCTGTTTCTCATCTCCACACGTACTTGTGCCACGCGGGTCGATGCGTTAATAAACGGGTCGATGTAAGTAACTTTTGCCGAATAGGTTTTTCCGGGCAACGACTGAATTGTAAAATCAATTTTATCCCCTTTTTTTATCCAGGGTAAATCCGACTCGTAAGCATCGAACATAATCCAAACGCGGCTTAAATCAACCACCTCGAAAAGCGGGTTTCCCTCTTTTACATAGTCGCCAATGGCTATGTCGCGGCGGGTAACTGTTCCGGTAATGGGCGAAAGAATATCGAAATAGACACTCGGCTCACCACTGTTTTCAATGCTTTTTATCTGCTCTTCGCTTAAGTCCCAAAGCTTTAATTTGCTACGTGTTGCATCGTAAAACGAAGGGTTGGTATCTTTGTATTTTGCTGCTTCCAACAGTTCTCGCTGAGCTGTTATTAAGTTGGGTGAATAGATTGAGGCGAGCTTTTGCCCCTTTTTAACATGTTGTCCTGTGTAATTAATGTACAGTTTTTCAATGCGGCCACCAAAACGAGCAGTGAGTACCGATACATTTCTCTCGTCGGCCTTTACTTTTCCAAGCAGGTAAACCGATTTTTCGGGTGCTCCCTCTTTTACAATAAAAGTCTGTACCTCGGCCAGTTTCATTGCCGATTTTGTCATCTGAATTTCATTCGGGTCGGCCTCTTCACCGTTGTCGATTGTCTCCAGAGGAATTAAATCCATTCCGCAAATGGGGCAATCGCCGGGTGCATCTTTTTTTATTTGAGGATGCATCGAGCAGGTCCAGATTGTCTGGTCGGCACTTGCTTCAGCCGAATGGTCGTGTTCGTCGATAGTTACTGTTTTTGTTGAGCCGAAGAATATACTTCCCAGGGCCAGTCCCATTATCAGAGCAATTGCAATTAGTACAACGTCTCTTTTCCCTATTTTTATTTTTTTTGATTTCATCGTGTATGTTTTTTTATTTTGTACGTTTTTTAAATTGATTCAAATTTTTGTCATTTCTCAGTCGTGCCTCCTACCAATGGCAGAATTTGTATTAAGACCCTGATCCGTCAGCCGACGGACAGGGTGACGTTCTAATTTAGCTACACAGTTAACAAATAGCGTCATTCTGAACTTGTTTCAGAATCTCTCTCATCAACTCATTGTGCCTAATAAAAATTAGATAAACTCTCGAAATAACAGAACTGATATTCATTTTAAATTCCCATTAAATAGTTGATAAATGCAATTGCAGCCTGCTTATCGGCACGGGCTTTTTCGAGCTCCAGTGAATATTTTAGCAGACTTTTTTCCATTCGTAAAATCTCTTCGAAATTCTTTCCGTTCGACGCGTATTCGCTTTCAAGGATTTTGATTGCCCGGCTTGCAAAATTGCTCTGCTTTTCAAACAGAATAATCCGTCGGTTGGCATCGGCATATTCGCTGTAAACTTTTTCGAAGAGAGTCTCCAATCCGTTTATCTTGTCGGCTTTTTTCTCTTCAACTGCCTGTTGCTGATAAATGGCTTCGTTAATCATTCCCGAATATTTTTTGCGATAGAGCGGAATGGTAATTCCTACTTTAAGCAGTAGTGCATCTTTCCCGCTGTTGGTGGCAATTCCACCGGTATTAATTGCGGTGTAGTCGACACCAGCAATAATATTTGGCGAGCCAAGTTTTTTGGCTGCATTCTCCGAACTCTTGAACGACTGGCGCAGGTAATCCAGACTTTTCAGTTGATGATTATTCAGTGTTAAACTGTCGATAACTGCCTGTTTTGTATAAATCAAATCGTCAATCCAAAGTATCTCCGGAATTTGAATGTTACTACTTTCGTCAACATTTAACAGGTTGTTGAATTTTACTGTATTTACAAACCATCTGTCTTTCAGCAGTGCCAGATTGTTTTCCAAATCGGCCAGTTCCATTTCAACTCTCAGTTCATCGACTCCCGAAGCTTTCCCTGCTTGTATTTTAATCAGCGCAAGGCTTTTGAACGATTCGAGAATACGAATGTTGTCGAGCGTAATATCGATTCCTTTTTGAATGAAATACAAGTCATAATAGGCCGATTTCACTTCGAAAAACAGGTTCGATTTTGCCTCTTCGAAATCTTCGTATTTTGCTTTTGCCGCATTTACAAATACATCTTCTTTGCTGTTTAATGTTCCGAACCAGGGGAACATTTGCGAGAGCGATATTTTTGCATGTTGCGGACCGTTTTTCGTTTCAACAGGCATGATAAAGTAGCCGATTGTTAGCTGCGGGTCGGGTAAAGTTCCCACTTGTGGAATTTTCTCCAACGTGGCATTGTACTCGTTAAATTTTGCTTTTAAAGCAGGATTGTTCCGAGCCGCTGTTATTAAGTAGTCGTTTAATTCGTCCTGAGCCGAAACTACACCGCTGAACAGCATTAGTGCCAGTAATATGTATGTTATCTTTTTCATTATATTTTTGTATTAAACTCTTGATTTGTTAATTCAATTATCATTGACCCTTCTGCCTCTCGGCATCTCCCCTCGAGAGGGGAGAAAGTTCTAATCAACTTTTTGCGGAACAATGAATTCTGCTGAATCTTTGTTTCTTCATCTTTCCCTTTTGCGGGAAAGTGCCGGTAGGCGAAAGGGTAGGATGAGCTACCAAAGTTTATTATTGTATTCATATCTATTCCTTTATACTGTCTTCCAACTTCTGACTTCTGACTTCCAGCTTCTGATTTCTTTTAACAATCTTTTCCTGCCACATGGCGTAAAGTACCGGCACCACAAAAATGGTAAGCGTGGCGATTACCATTCCCCCAAAAATTGGGATGGCCATCGGAACCATAATATCCGATCCTTTTCCGGTTGATGTAAGAACTGGTAGCAGTGCAATAAGTGTGGTTGCCGTGGTCATAATTGCCGGGCGCACCCGCTTTTGTCCTGCCTCTAAAATATTGGCTCGTACCTCGGCAACAGTTTTCGGAGCACGCTCGTCGAAAATCTGCTGGATGTAGGTGCTGATTAAAACGCCGTCGTCGGTAGCAATTCCGAAGAGAGCGATGAACCCAACCCATACCGCCACACTGAGATTTATGGTGCCAATTTGAAACAGGTTTTGCAAGTGTATATCGCCAACATTAAAATTCAGGAACCACGGCTGACCATAAAGCCAGAGCATGATAAACCCACCCGAAAAAGCAACGATAATTCCGGAGAATATAAGTGAAGCTCCCGTTACCGAACGGAACTGAAAATAGAGAATCAGGAAAATTACCAGCAGTGCAATGGGAATAACAACCATTAGGCGTTTTGTTGCCCTGATTTGGTTTTCGTAGTTTCCGGTGAACTTAAAATTCACTCCGGCCGGAATTACAAGAGTTCCGTCCTCTATTTTGCTATTCAAATATTCCTGTGCATTTTCCACCACATCAACTTCGGCGTAGCCATCTTTTTTATCGAAAATAACATAACCAACGAGGAACGTATTTTCACTTTTTATAAGCTGTGCCCCGCGTGTATATTCTATTGTTGCCAGTTCGTTTAATGGAACCTGCGCACCCGACGGTGTTGAAATAAGTAGTTTATTCAGGTCTTCGGGATTGTCTCTGAACTCACGTGCATAACGAACCCGAATCGGGTAGCGCTCTCTGCCTTCAACAGTCGATGAGAGCGGCATTCCGCCAACAGCCGAACTGATGTACTCCTGAAAATCTTTAATGGTTAATCCGTAGCGGGCAATTGCTTCGCGGTTGATGTGAATTTCCATATAAGGTTTTCCCACCACACGGTCGGCAAAAACCGACATTTTCGAAACGCCTTCAACCTCTTTTAAGAGTGTCTCAATGTTCAGCCCTACTTTTTCGATGCTCTCCAAATCGGGACCAAAGACTTTTATTCCCATGGGAGCACGCATTCCGGTTGCCAACATCACCAAACGGGTTTGAATGGGTTGCAACTTGGGTGCCGATGTTAATCCTGGAATGGATGCGTTGGCAATAATCTCAGTCCAAATATCGTCGGGCGATTTAATTTTATCGCGCCACTGGCGGAAATATTCTCCGTCTTCGTCGGGAGTTAATTGTTCTTTTTCTATTACAATAAAACCATCTTTTGGATTGTAGGTTGTGCCGTCTTTCAAAATAAAAGCTCCGTTGTCGTCCACTTTAAAACGCATCCGGTGACCTTTTTCGTTCAGAATATATTCCGACTTGTAGTTAATTACATTTTCGAACATTGAAATGGGTGCCGGGTCGAGGGCAGAATTTACTCGCCCCCATTTTCCAACCACATTGTCAACTTCGGGAATTGAATTTACTTTTTTGTCTAATAACTGAATCACTTCGAGGTTCTCTTCAACACCCGAGTGAGGCATGGTTGTGGGCATTAGCAGGAACGAGCCTTCGTCTAACGACGGCATGAATTCTTTACCAATACCGGGAAATGTTTTATTTACCGCTTGCCAGGTTTCGGTTTCGGTAATGAATTTTGGCAGGAAGCCAAAAACCTTCTCCGAACCTTGCCAGGCGGTAATTCCAAAAAGAATCACAAAAATAGGTAGCGACAAAAATGTCCATTTGTTGTTTAGTGCCCACGACAATATCCGCGGATAGACATAAACAATGGAGCTGAGTAGCAGCAGTACAAACCCGATGACAAATATTACAAACAGAAAGTTGACGAACTCGCTGTATTGCGCGCCGAGCGGCATCCACTCCTGCGAAAGGAATTTCATAACCACAATTAATATGATGGCAATATTTATGTAGTTTACAAACTTTGCTTTTCCCTCTTTCCAGAGGTAAGCGAAGAAATTATTTGCAGCGAGAAGAACTACGGCAATCCCGGTAAAATAATTACCGAAAACCATGAGTAAAATACCTGCAATGGCAAGAACGATATTCGAACTTTGCCTTATTTTTTTGCTGTTTATCCGAACCGAGAAAATAATGTGTGCCAGTGCCGGAATAATTACCAGACCAACAATCAATGCGGCAATCATTACAAAAGTTTTGGTGAAAGCCAGTGGTCGGAACAGTTTTCCTTCGGCAGCTTGCATAGCAAAAACGGGCATAAAACTAATCACCGTTGTGGCGATTGCCGTTAACACTGCCGGTGCAACTTCAATGGTGGCATTGTATATAACGTTCATTAAAGCCGTACCTTTTGCATGTTTATTCTCGGGCAGCGAGGTGTGCCGGATGATGTTCTCCGTGAAAACCACCCCCACATCGACCATAACGCCAATTGCGATGGCGATTCCCGAAAGTGCTACAATGTTGGCATCCACTCCAAATTTGCGCATGGCAATAAAAGTGATTAAAACGCCAATGGGTAGCAGGCTCGAAATAAGAAACGATGCCCGCAGGTTAAAAACCAAAATCAACACAACAATTATACTGATGAGGATTTCCAGCGAGAGTGCCTCTTCGAGCGTTCCTAAAGTCTCGTGAATTAATCCCGAGCGGTCGTAAAACGGGACGATGGTTACTTTCGAGACTGTTCCGTCGGCCAGAGTTTTGGACGGCAAACCGTGTGCAATCTCTTTAATTTTAGCTTTTACATTATTAATAACTTCCAGCGGGTTGGCTCCGTAGCGGGCAACCACAACTCCACCGGTTGCGTCGGCGCCGCCTTTGTCTAATCCGCCGCGCCGCGAGGCCGGACCAAAATTAACTTTGGCAACATCTTTAATGCGAATAGGCACGTTGTTTTTAACGGTCACCACCGATTTTTCTAAATCTTCGAGCGTTTTAACATAACCCAACGCACGTATTAAATATTCGGCGCGGTTAAATTCTATGGTGCGAGCACCCACATCGAGGTTACTCTTTTTTACTGCGTTAATAATTTGCCCGATGGTAACGCCCTGTGCTTTCATTGCGTTGGGATCGATATCAACCTGGTACTCTTTTATGTAACCACCAATCGATGCTACTTCGGAAACTCCTTTTGCCGAGGTGAGCGCATATTTCACATAAAAGTCCTGAATGGAGCGTAACTCTTGCGGGTCCCAGCTTCCTGCGGGGTTTCCGTCTTTGTCGCGTCCTTCGAGGGTGTACCAATATACTTGCCCCAACGCAGTAGCATCGGGCCCCAGCGCAGGGGTAACTCCCTCGGGCAAGGTGCCTGCCGGCAGCGAGTTCAGTTTCTCTAAAATACGGCTGCGGCTCCAGTAAAACTCTATCTCTTCATCGAAAATAATGTAGATGCTCGAGACCCCAAAAATGGAGTTGCTTCGAATGGTTTTAACTCCCGGGATTCCCAAAAGTGCCGTGGTTAGCGGGTACGAAATCTGGTCTTCAATGTCTTGTGGCGAACGTCCTGCCCACTCGGTATAGACAATTTGCTGGTTCTCCCCAATGTCGGGTATGGCATCAACCGGAACCGGATCGCTGGGCAAAAAACCCGTGTTCCAGCCAAATGGCGATGTTACAACTCCCCAGGCAACAAATGTTGTGAGCAGTAGCAGGGTAACCAATTTGTTTTCTAAAAAGAATTTAATTATTTTATTTAACATTTTGTTGTAGTTTTATTTCGACAACCGGTTTATTTCCAATTTATACAGGTTTCGGGGGAAAGCTATTTTGTATGAGTGTGTAGTTGAGAGATAACACGTTGCAGCTTAATATGAATCTCGTCTGCAATCGTTTTCATCTCATCGTTATCTATGTCGGCAACCATTACCGCCGGATTTATAATGGCTACTTCGGTGCCATTTTCAACGGCTTGAAGCATTACATTACACGGAAGTATTGTTCCAATCTTATCTTCGGCAGTTATCGAGCGTAAAGCAAATGCAGGGTTACAAGCACCTAAAATTCGATATTGCCTGAAATCGATATTCAGTTTCTCTTTTAGTGCGTTGTTCACATCGAATTGGGTTACAATTCCAAATCCCTCTTTTTGAAGTTCTTCTTTTACATTTACTGTTGCTGTTTCTAAATCAGTATTTACTGTTTTGTTGATATAATATTTCATGCTATTTTATTTTTAAAATTTAATAATCTGTTTTTGGTGTGTTATAAAAAGGGGTGTTGTTTTGTGAGAGAAAATGGTGAATAATTCTGAATGAGATTCAGAACATTTTAATCAACAGCGAAATACGCAAAGTCCCGACTGAGAGTCGGTTTTTGAAAATGGTGGTGATAAAGGAGAAAACAGAGCACTAAAATGTTCCAAAACCGGATTTGCATTCGATCTGTTTTTTTGAAAAGCTAGCAGTAGATGTATTGTTTTTACTGCCGGAACAGAAAGTTTTTGTCCAACAAATTTTAAGTTAATTTTATGAAATTCCGACTGGTTTTCGCAAACCCCGTTTGAAGCGTTGTGATGCTTGCAGAGATCTGCCGTTTCAGGCGTTGCTCCCGGGTCGCAGCAAGTTTGGGCTTCGTGATAAAAAGCTACACTGTAAAGTTTTCCGTGCGAATAGTGCTTGTTTATTTGAATGCCGATAAAACTTATCAGAAAAACTATTGAAAGTAATATGTTGAGTACTTTGTTCATTCGTTATTTATAATGTGTCAAAATTACTGCAATTGTGGTGTTGTCTATTATACAATTTTGGAAATAACTTATATGATTCTGATTTATCCTAATTTTAATATCCTGACCGCACCGCGGATAACAATGACAAAAACAATTGCTCCAACAATTAAATCGGGTATTAGCGATGAGGTTAGCATAACTGCTAACCCGGCCAGTATGACGCCTGCGTTTACAATAATGTCGTTCGATGTAAAAATTTTACTTGCAACAATATTGGCATCTTTACTATCGGTTTTATTTAAAATTACCATACTTGCTGCATTGGCCAGTAGTGCCAGAACTGAAACAAGTATCATAATTTTATAATCGGGAGTTTCGTTTAAAAAGAGTACGCGCCTAATAATTTCAACAAAACCTGTTGCAGCCAAAATAATTTGCAGATAACCGCTAACTTTAGCCACCTGTCTCTTCTTTATAAGTGTTGTTCCAACAGCCCAAAGACTTAATCCATAAACAACGGCATCGGCAAACATATCTAAACTGTCGGCCACTAACCCCATCGATTTTGAAATAAGTCCGGTAATCATTTCGAAAACGAAGAATGTAAAATTGATACCTAAAACCCACCACAGCTGTTTTCGTTGAAAAGAGTGTGTTGAATACGTTGTGCCATCATCAACTTTTTTAATCGATTTTATTTCGCAACCTAAATTCAGACTTCTGATGAGTTTTTCAATCTCCCGGTTTTCTTCAGATTGGATAACCTCTAATAATCGCTTATCTAAATTGAAATTTAATGCTACGATTTCAGGAATATTTTCCAGTCGAATTCTGATTAAAGACTCCTCGGAGGTACAATCCATTTTTGCTATGTAGTAAGTTGTTTTTGTCATGTTTATTTACAACAGGTATTATTTTTACTTTTTTGAATTGGTGGGCAGGGAACATCGCCAAAAGAGCAATAGACACAACAATCGCCTTTGTTTGGTTTTAGAATTGCTTTACAATTCTCACATTCATAAAAATGTGTGCAAGAGTTTACAGGCATTGTTTCTGTTTTACTGTGGCCGCAAAACGGACAAGTAATGGTTGATTGAAAAATAATATTCATAATGTCGCACTTTTTATTTAAACTAATTCTAAACAAAAGTACGTCATAATTTGTGCAACCGGGTTGCAAACTTATTAGCCTTTGTTACATCGGTTGCAAAGTCCTTTTACAACCATATTAATATTTTCGGCAAAATAGTTTTCGGGGAGTTGAATATCGGGAATTGGGATGTCGGTTAAACAGGTTGTTTTTTCGCATTTTATGCAGTAGAAGTGTACATGCAACTCGCTTGGATTACAGTGGCAGGTGTCGGTGCAAACAGCATATTTTATGGTTCCGGTACCGTCGTCAATACTGTGAATTACTTTCTTGTCGACAAAAGTTTTAAGTGTACGGTAAAGCGTTGTTCTGTCGGCCTGTGCAAATTGCATTTCAAGTTCAGGCAGACCAATGGCGTGGTCTTGTTTCGATAAAATATCGAGAACCAACTGACGCATTGCCGTGGGCTTTACTTGTTTTATTTCCAATGATTTATCTATCGATTTTTTCATCGCTAAACTTTGTCTAATGCTTTTCTCTCTTTTTTTACAGTCTTTTTATAATCGCTTAATGTTTTCCCGGTAATGTTTTTAAACTGTTTCGAAAGGTGTGCTACACTGCTGTAGTTTAGCTGGAATGCAATTTCAGAGAAATTGAGTTCGTTGTACGAAATCAGCTCTTTAACTTTTTCAATCTTTTGTAGGATAATAAATTTTTCGATGGTTGTTTTTTCAATTTCCGAGAACTTTTTTGAAATGAACGAATACTCTTTGCCAACTTGGGTTGACAGATACTCTGAGAAATTTATCTTCAGACTTTCGCTTTTGTTGTAGTGAATGTAGTTGACAATTAGCGCTTTCACATTTTCAACAATCTGAATGTTTTTATCCTGAATAAGTTCAAATCCAATTGTTTCCAGTTCTTTGGCCAAATGCTCTAAATCAACTCCCTCTTTTTCAATGTCGGCACTTCCCAAAACAACTTTCGAAAAAGGAATATCTAACTTGGTTAAGGTTTGTTTTACCGCGGCAATGCAACGGTCGCAAACCATGTTTTTAATGTAAATTGTCGATTCTTTCATTTCAATTTTCGAAGATAACCAAAACAACTTTAAAGTATTGGATTTTCAATGCAAAATAAATAAGTAGTTTTGGAGTTTAAAAAATAAAAAGTTATGCGATTAATTCTTCTTTTGTTTGTTTTAGTGCCATTTATTTCAATTGCACAAATTAATCAGACCGATGCAAACGGGCTGCGTCAAGGGCTTTGGGAAAAGAGGCAGCCAAACGGCCGGTTGATGTATGTGGGGCATTTTAATGATGGCAAACCCGTTGGCGAGTGGAAACGGTTTCATCCGGGAGGACAGGTTAAGGCAATTATTACCTATAAAGAGAATTCGGATACGGCATTTACGCAACTTTTCGACAAGCATAAAAATAAACTGGCCGAGGGGAACTTTGTGAATCAGAAAAAGGAGGGAAACTGGGTTTATTTTCTGAAAGGGAGAAAAATATCGGAAGAACAGTTTTTGGGAGGTGTAAAAAACGGAGTTGCACAGCAGTTCTACGAAACCGGTGAATTGCTCGAAAGGGTTGAGTGGAAAAATGGGAAAAAGGAGGGGAAATACGAAACATTTTATAAAAATGGCAGCCCATATTTGCAATGTAAAATGCATAACGATTTACGTCACGGGCTTTGTTTAGTTTATTATAAAAACAAAAAATTACAACTCGAAGCAAATTATAAAAACGGCTTGCGCCATGGCGAGTGGAAGTTTTACGACGATAAAGGGAACTTGCAATATCAGCTAAATTACAACAACGGTAAAATCTTGAACCCTGAAGTGCGCGACAGTATTGCCGCAATAAAAATGCAAAATCTTGAGAAAAACAGAGGCACTTTTACCGACCCTGAGAAATATTTGCAAGACCCATCGGAGTATATGCGGAAAACGAAAATATATTAGCGACAGTTTTTTACGAGTGTCGTTTTTTCAGTTCCCGAACAACGTCTTCAATGCGAAATCCTTTGTGCGAAAGCAAAACAATTAAGTGGTACATTAAATCACCGGCTTCGTAAATAAAGTTTTCGTCGTCGTTGGCCATTGCCCCAATAATTGTTTCAACGGCCTCTTCGCCAACTTTTTGGGTAATGGTGCGAGTGCCCTTTTTAAACAGCGAAGTGGTGTACGAACCCTCCGGCATCTCCTGCTTGCGTTTATCGATAAATGTTTGCAGGTAGCTTAAAAATTCAATGTCGTTTTCGCTGTTTACCTCGTCGAAACAGGTGTCGGTTCCGGTGTGACAAACCGGGCCAACCGGATTGGCTTTTATTAAAAGTGTATCTTCGTCGCAGTCTTGCAATATTGAGACTAAATTCAGAAAGTTCCCCGACTCTTCGCCTTTTGTCCATAACCGGTTTTTACTGCGGCTAAAAAAGGTTACTTTTCCCAGTTCCAGTGTTTTTTCAACGGCCTCGGCATTCATAAAACCAACCATTAAAACGACCATTGTTTTAGCATCTTGAACGACAGCCGGAATCAGCCCGTTCAGTTTATCGAAATCCAAATCGGATGTGTTTTTAAATTCGCGCATTTTATTTTATTCTTTTTTATTTCCTTTTATACTTTCTATTATTACCGTTAATCAACAGATTCTGAATCAAGTTTAGAATGACGGATGTTCTTTTTAGACCCTGAAACAAGTTCAGGGTGACGTTCTAATTAAGTGTCGCAGTTAACAAATAACGTCATGCTGAACTTGTTTCAGCATCTTTTTATCAGTTATTTTCTTATTTTTTTATCGAACCACAATCTCTTTCTCTTTCAAATATCTCTTCAGTACCGGAATGGGTATTTCGTTATAATGAAAAATACTCGCTGCCAGTCCTGCATCGGCTTTTCCTTTTGTAAAAACATCGACAAAATGTTCTTTTGTTCCGGCACCTCCCGAAGCAATAATTGGTATTTTCAGCATATCGGCCATTTGTGCCAGTTGCCGGTTGGCAAAGCCGTTTTTTGTTCCGTCGTGATTCATCGAAGTAAAGAGTATTTCGCCGGCACCGCGCTCTTCGGCCTCTTTTGCCCACGAAAAAAGCTCTTTATCGGTTGCTATTCTCCCGCCATTCACGGTAACTCGCCAGTGGTTGTTTTCGGTGCTGCGAGCATCAATTGCCACAATTACAAACTGGCTGCCGAAGTTACGTGCCAAATCGTCAATCAACTGCGGATTTTTTACCGCCGACGAGTTAATTGATATTTTGTCGGCACCGGCACTTAACAGTTTGTCGGCATCGGCAAGTTCACTAATTCCTCCGCCAACGGTAAACGGAATATCGACATTTGCTGCAATTCGTTTTACCAGCTCCACAAAAGTTTTACGGCCTTCGTGTGTTGCCGTAATATCCAGAAAAACCAATTCGTCGGCACCGTCGGCAGCGTATTTTGCACCCAATTCAACCGGGTCGCCCACCTCTTTGATGTCAACAAAATTGATTCCCTTAACGGTTTGCCCGTTACGGATATCTAAACATGGTATGATTCGTTTTGCAAGCATTTTTTTAAGTTATTCAGTTCGCTAGGCAGAAGGCAGAAGTTTTCAGTTCTTCTTTTTATTGTTCCTGATTACCGAAATTAAACTAGATAGCATTTTTTCAATTTCGATACTTAATTCGTTTAACTGATTAAATTTTTCTTGAGAAAGATAATCCAATCTAAAACTTATTTCCAATTGTGTCTGAAACTCATAAAGAGAACCTGAGGCAATTTGCAAAAAACGTACATAATCTCCTGAACTGTTTCTTCCATAACCTTCTGCAATATTACTTGGCACTGAAACAGCACTTCGCTTAATTTGAGATATAAGATTATAGACCTCCTCATTTGGGAATTGATTGGTTGCTTTATAAACAAGCATAACCAAATCTATTGATTTTTGCCAAACGATTAAGTCCCTGTATGTTTTCACACTAAAAATATTAAAGTATTTACTTCTCTTTTTTTCTAATAACTTCTTACTTCTGCCTGCTTAACTTCTTACTGTTTTATAAACTCCTCAATTTCCTTCAAAGATATTCTATTTTCGTAAATTGCTTTTCCCACAATCACTCCCGGCACGTCCATTTCATTTAATTTTAATATGTCGTTCATTGTTGCAATTCCTCCGCTGGCAATAATTTCGACTGCGGGGAGCCGATTCATTATTTTTTCGTAGAGATCAAAAGCCGGGCCTGTTAACATTCCATCGCGACTAATATCGGTTGAAATCACTTTAACAATTCCTTTTTTATAAAAGTCGGAGATAAATTCTATTACCGGCAGTTCTGTGGTTTCAATCCATCCACCAACAGCGATATTTCCGTTTTTAGCATCGGCACCTAGAATTATTTTTTCACTTCCGTATTTTTCGAGCCAGCTTAAAAAAGTATCGCGGTCTTTTACGGCAATGCTTCCGCCGGTAACCATTTTTGCGCCCGAGTTAAAAGCAATCTCCAAATCTTTATCCGATTTTAAACCACCACCAAAATCAATAATTAAGTTTGTTTTTGTTGAAATGGTCTCCAGCACTTTATGGTTAACAATGTGTTTTGCTTTTGCACCGTCTAAATCAACCAAATGCAGGCGTTTAATTCCTGCTGCCTCGAACATTTTTGCCACCTCAAGCGGGTTTTCGTTATAAACGGTTTTTTGGTTGTAATCGCCTTGTGACAGACGAACACATTTTCCGCCTATTAAATCGATTGCAGGTATTATTTCTATTTTGTTTTTCATAATTTATTTTTCTCGCAAAGGCGCTAAGCCGCAAAGGTAAAAAGTTAAATCTGTAAAATTAAACGTCATTCCGAACTTGTTTCGGAATCTCTGAGTAAAAAGAGATGCTGAGCTGTCAACTGACGGACAGTATGACGAACTGATTGAATTTCAGTAAATAGATAACTATAACTCTTCTAAAATCATTTTAATAACTGCCTGCGCGGTAACTTCGCGGTTGGCAGCCTGTTCTATTACAATAGAATTTTCGCTGTCGATAACGCCATCGGTAACAACTACGTTGCGGCGAACCGGCAAACAGTGCATAAATTTGGCGTTGTTTGTAAGCGCCATCTTCTCTTCGTTAACGGTCCAGTTTTGGTCTTTCGAAAGCACTTTGCCGTAATGGGTGTACGACGACCAGTTTTTTGCGTAGATAAAATCGGCCCCTTCGAAAGCTTTTTTCTGGTCGTATTCCACTTTTACATCGCCCATAAATTCCGGAGCCAGCTCGTAACCTTCGGGGTGGGTAACTACTCGTTCGTAATCGGTTTCGCGCATCCACTCCACAAACGAGTTGGCAACGGCCTGTGGCAGTGCTTTCGGGTGTGGCGCCCAGGTTAAAACCACTTTGGGCCGCTCCTTCGTTTTAAACTCCTCGATGGTAACCAAATCGGCATAACTTTGCAGCGGGTGGCGGGTTGCGCCTTCCATACTTACAACCGGTACTCCGGCGTGTTCAACAAACTGATTAATAATTTTTTCCGAATAGTCGTCGTTTCTGTTTTCGAAGCGGGCAAAAGCACGAACGCCAATTATGTCGCAATAGTTGCCTATTACCGGAATTGCTTCCAAAAGGTGCTCCGGTTTGTCGCCGTCCATAATTACTCCCAACTCCGATTCCAGTTGCCAGCTGTCGCCGTTTACATTCATTACCATCGTGTTCATTCCCATATTCATAGCTGCTTTTTGCGTGCTTAAACGGGTACGTAAACTGGAGTTGAAAAATACCAGAACCATAGTCTTGTTTTTCCCGAGATGCTGAAATCCAAACGGATTTTTCTTTACTTCGAAAGCGGTTTCTATCGCCTCCTGAATACTTGGTATATCTTTTACTGATGTATAATTTTTCATGTGTTAAAATTTAGAATCAAGATACAAGAGTCAAGACACAAGACAAGAAAGTTAGTGCTTCAACTTAATCATGCTCCTGTGTGTGAAATCTTTTATCATGAATGTTTCATTTTTTTTGAACCACATCGTCACATTAGTTCATATAGTTTTCTATTGTGTTCCAATATGCCTATTGTGGTAGATTTTTATTTCAGTCGAACTTGGTAATTTTACTGATTAGAAAGTTTTTATGGTTTTTGTTTTATTCTACGTCCAATTCTTTTATCATCAGGACTTCTTCTGCAATCCCAAATCATAATAATCAAAATCAACTGTTCGAAAACCTCATATATTATTTGATAATTTCCTGTAATTAATGCTCTTACGGCAGTGTAATTTGTTTTGGTGCCAATAAAAGGATTTTTAGAAATCAACCAGATACTTTTATTAATTTTTGTATTTAATTTTTTGCTATAAGTTGTTGTGCCATTTCTGTTTATATAAAATTCAAGAATATTATATAAATCAGCTTTTGCTTCAACCGACCACTCTATTTTGTGTTTAGCCATTGGTCAATTTCTTTCTGCAACTCGTTGTGGGTAATTGTTTTGCCGTTTTTTAAATCCTTTCGGGCAGAATCAATTCGCTCTTCCTGATAACTGCTTAACTCATAAGTGTCTCCTGATATTTTTGTTTCGATAATTGTTTTTAGAGCCGTTAAAAACGGCTTATCATCAATTTGCGACAAATGTTCTATTATAAAATGTTTTAATTCAATTGTGCTCATAACATCCTTTTTTACAAATATACAATTTTAGTTACGTTATTTCGGACGAATCTGTCCGCTGCCTTCAATTATCCATTTGTAGCTGGTGAGCTCTTCGAGTGCCATTGGCCCGCGGGCGTGTAGCTTTTGTGTGCTGATACCGATTTCGGCTCCCAGTCCGAATTGTGCACCATCGGTAAATGCGGTCGATGCGTTGGAGTAAATCGACGATGCATCGATTACTTTTCGGAATGTGTTAATTCGTCCGGCATCTTCCGTTACAATTGCCTCGCTGTGTTTCGAGCTGTACTGGTTGATATGCGAAATGGCTTCGTCGAAAGAAGAGACGGTTTTAATTGCCATTTTCATCGATAAAAATTCTGTTCCGAACGACTCTTCGGTTGCAGGGAAAAGCAGCTCGCCGGGATAAATGTCTTTTATTTTTTCGAACGATTTTTCGTCGGCATAAATTACCACTTCTTGCGTGGCAAGTTTTTTGGCAAACTCCGGTAAATCATTTAACCGGCTTTCGTGAATAACAAAACAGTCGAGTGCATTACAAACCGAAACGCGGCGTGTTTTTGCATTGAAAACAATTTCAACCCCTTTATTCAGGTCGCCAAATTCGTCGAAATAGGTGTGACAAATTCCCGCTCCGGTTTCAATTACCGGAATGGTTGCATTCTCGCGCACATAATTAATTAACCCCTGACTTCCGCGTGGAATTACAAGGTCGATGTATTTATTGGCGCGCAACATTTCGTCGGTCTCTTCGCGGCCTGCCGGAAGAAGTGTTACCGTATTTTCGTCGATATTAAATTTTCGCAATACATTTTGAATGATGGAAACAATTGCCTTGTTCGAGTTAATTGCATCGCTGCCACCCTTTAAAACACAGGCATTCCCCGATTTTAAATTGAGAGCAAAAACGTCGAATGTTACATTTGGCCGTGCTTCGTAAATAATTCCAATTACGCCGAACGGTACCGTAACTTTGTTTATTTTTAGTCCGTTTGGTCGAATTGTCTCTTTCAGTATTTTCCCAACGGGGCTCTCTAAACGGGCAACATTTTCAATGTCGGCGGCAATCCCTTCAATTCGTTCTCCGGTAAGTTTTAACCGGTCGAATTTCGGGTCGGCAGCATCCATTCTGTCTAAATCTTTTTGGTTCTCAGCAAGAATAAAACTGCTGTTTTTTCGTGCTTCGTTTGCCAAATCGAGCAGTACTTCCTGCACTTTTGTATCTTCAATTAAGTTTAATTTTCGCGATGCTGCGAGTACATCTTGTAGCTGTTTTTCAATCTTCATTTTATTTATTTTCTTGAATCATAAAAGAATTAATAGAACACATTAGCTTTTATTTTCGAGATATAAAAAATCGTAATGCACCAGTGGTTTTTGTTTGTCCGATTTCATTTCGGCCTCAAC
>JALUZN010000060.1 GCA_027011835.1 Draconibacterium sp.
AATTAAAACTATCAGAATTATGACAACATTAGAAAAAATTGAAATATTTAATGACGAAACATTTAGTACACAAATCGAATTTTTAATCGATGTAGCTATGGAGACCCGCCCCGATGAAATTATGACAACACTCGCTTTTTTAGCCGATTTAAAAAGTCTTATCCATGAGATTCGAGATGAGTTAACAATTGAGGAAAAGTCATTACAACAAAAAACAGAGATACCCAATTGCGAATAAATTAACCACTTAAAATTTTAAAAATGAATATTAACAATTTCCCGGAAAAAGAATTTCAGAAACACATCGAAAAATTAATTGAACTTGGAACCCACGATGTTGAAATGTGCAAATTAGCAAAAGGCGATGAACCTCTTGATTTTGCTGCCAGTGCTTTAGAAACTGTTTCTTTTCTAATTCACCTAAAAGAGTTTTTTAGCGAAATAGAAAAAGAGTGGCCACTTTACCTTAAGTTTAAACAAGAAACAACTACGCCCCACCGGACATAAATAGTAACAACTTAAAATTTAGACATGACAATTTTTTACGCAAAAATAGAAACCAAATCAAAAGGATCTAAATTCCGAGCTGTTAACTCGGTAAGAACCTTTGGTGAAAGTATGGAGGATGCAAGAACAAATGTCGAACGTTTAATAGCTAACTGGGAAAATGTTAGTTCGTTCAGGATTCTTAAGATTTCAAATTTTCCATTCATCATTAAAAAATTTATTGTGGTTGCAGTGTTGAAGTTTGTGAAGGGTTCTGTAAAAACTATAAAAGTTACCGTTCGCGAAGAAAATGAGGAAGAAGCATTGAAAAGATTCCGCGATATTATTAACGGATGGAACAATATTGCCTCGGTAGAAATAAAAGAAATTATTCACGCTTAAATTTCATATAAATGGAAACAATAACATTAGCTGAAGAATTAGAATTTCATCAAACGGTTCTTCGCTTGGTTCCGGGATTAATCGAAAATGCCCGGGCCGAAATTGAATTTTGGAATTTATTTTTTAAAATCAATCCTGAAGGCAATGCTCAATTTATCGATTTGTTTCTCGATGCAAGAAATGAAATTGAACGGAAAATAATATTCTTTTCGTCTGAATTTAAAATAAGCGAGGACTGGTTCGAAGCAAGAGGAATCGATCCGTTCCCATTAACAAAAGAAGAAAAGAAAGCATTTGCAAAAGAGTATCCCGATCCTTACCGCTGGCGCGTCCCTCTTTGGATTAAAGAACCAATCCAAAAACTATTTGCTGGAAATAAAAATCCCGCTCAATAGCGGGATTTTGTCGCTTTCTGGCAGTAGTTTATTTTTAAAAAAAAACTATCGCATTAAAATTACAAAAATTATGGAAACACCACAATTAGCTAAAATCTTATCAAGAACAGATTTAAGGCTTCCCGATGAGATACAAAAACGTATCAAAGAATTAGAAGAGACTAAGACAGTACTAATACAAGCCGCAACCGGACAATTAGACAGCTACGATACTACTGTTTTCGATCCTTTGCTAAATCTTTCAAATCTTCAAACTGATTTGCAAAGTCTGAAAAAAGATATTGAAGAATATACGAAGCAGTCAGAGTGCACTACTAAGTAACTTCTGTTCTTCTGGTTGTTTACTCTATACGTTAAAATCTTCGTGACTAAACATCACTAATGACAGGCGTTTAACAATGTCCTTTACAAATGGAAAGCTGGAACATATATTTGTTTCAGCTTTTTATTTATACGAAAATGGAAATGAAAAAATATAATTTAAAAAATCAGGCAGAAAAATTAACGGACTTTATAGGTGTTCGTGTAAGCCTGCAAATGGCCGAAAGTATTAAACGAGTGGCAGAGGTAAGGGAACTCACGGTATCAGAGGTTATCAGGAATAAGTTGGAAGAAAGTTTCGATGTAAAAGTTTAGAAATTCTCTGTCATATTTCCTGTGTTTCTTCCTGTCTGGGTTCTTTTTAAAATAGGGCGGGCTCGGCATGAAAACCGACAAAGAATAGCAGTTTTTAGCGATTTAGACCCTTTGTATATATTTTGGATTGCTATAATAGGCATATATTGAGGGAGTTATAACGATTTTTTGAAATAGGTGATTTTTTTTAGATGACAATGAAAATGAGTGAAATACCAAGTTTAAGAATTGACGAACATGGGAAAATGAGACTTTTCTCCGATGGTGCAATTAAAAATATTGAGCACAAAATTACAACTCCAAAAATTAAGGTAAACGATATTGTGTTTAAACGAAGCGATTTAAAGAAAGAGCTGCCAATTCGAATAACTTCAATTAAGGAAAAGCGAGGGAAGTTTTTCTATTATGGAAGCCACACAAATAAATTTGGGAAAATGGTTTCGAGTAAATATAAAGAACAGGAAATAAAACCAGCAGAATGAGTATTCCGGAACATATTGGATTGATATTAAATGCCAGGCGCAAAAAACTAAAATTTACAGTTGGTTCGATTGTAGTTGCAAAAAGTAAACCTAAAGAAACATTGGTAATTACCGATTTCGGAACTTATGATTTTTTTAAAACTTCAGATTATTTCTGTGCACAAATAACCCGGCAGGGTAAGTTGAAATATTTTGAATTTAAGGAACGAGAATTAAAAGCGATATAATATGAGTTTATCACCAGACCAATTAGCATTAAAGAAAATGCAAAAGCCGGGTTTAAAATACAACCTGGGCGATACCGTATTTTTAAAAAGCGATATAAACCGAAAATATCCAATGTTAATTACAAATTTTCAGCTTGAAGATTTTAATTGCTCGGATTACTACACCAGTTGGTTTAATAGTCAGGGAACTGAGGAATCGAGTTGTTTCCCGGAAGAATGTTTAATAAAAGAAGAATAAAATGGCAACAAAATATAACCGCAGAATTAATCTTTACATAAATGATAAAGAGGTAAAAAGTCAAATATCTTCAATTCGAAAAGCTTATTATAAAGCAACAAATGAGCTTTCGCGAATGACCGTTGGAAGCAAGGAGTATAATAAACAGCTCCAAAAAGTAGGGCAACTGAAAGCAATTATGAACAAACATAATAAGTCTATCAGGGAAACAGCTAACCAATGGGAAAATGCAGGTAAGGCGGCTTCTAAACAGAATGGTATATTATCAAAAATAATGGGTTCAGCAAAAGGCTTACTCCCGGCTTTTGGTTTTGCTGCAATTATCGGTGGTGCAATTAAAGCGGGAAAAGCTCTTTTTAATCTTTATCAGGAAACTGCAAAAGCCCGGCGCGAAGCTGAACGGTTAACCGGATTAACCGGAAAGTCTTTAGCCGATTTTACGGCAAATGTTCAGGCAACTTCCAAAACCTTTAACGAAGATTTTTCGGAAACTTTAGTTGCCACAAACAACTTTGCCAAAACAATGGGAATTACTGTCGATGAAGCCCTGGCAAAAATAAACGATGGATTTCTGACGGGTGCTAATTCTTCAGGCGAATTTCTCGACATAATAAAGGAATATGGTCCTCAATTTAAAAATGCGGGGTTATCAGCCGATGAATCGATTGCGTTAATCAGCCAACAAGTTAAGACTGGTATTTATAGCGATAAAGGAATTGATGCCATAAAAGAGGCTGCTCTTTCACTTCGAGAAATGACACCGGCCGCAAAATCTGCAATCGACAATATTGGCTTAAGTTCTGCCACCATTCAACAGCAAATGCGAGCCGGAACCATCTCTGCATTCGATGCAATTAGAATGATTAGTAACCGGCTTGCTGAATTGCCGCCGCAAAGTACAGAAGTTGGAACTGCCATTGCCGACATTTTCAAGGGAGCGGGCGAAGATGCCGGGCTCGAATACATTAAAATGCTGGGAACGGCTGAATTGAGTTTGGACAAATTAAAAGAGGGAGCCGGTGAAAATGCCGTTGCCCAGGAGAAACTTTTAAAAGCTAATCAAAAACTAAGTCAGGCCTGGAGCGAACTAATGGGAACCGGAACCGGTAGCTTTACAGCAATTAAAGCTTTTGCAATCGATTTGGCAGCTCAGGGGATTGCCAAAGTTGCAGAAGGTATTGAAGGTGTTCGCGATTGGTTTATTGCGTTGTATAACGA
>JALUZN010000061.1 GCA_027011835.1 Draconibacterium sp.
CACCTCTTCCCATTCCGAACAGAGAAGTTAAGCCCGCCAGCGCCGATGGTACTGCGTAAAAGTGGGAGAGTAGGTCGCTGCCAACTTTATTAAGCCCGTGTTCTTTTTGAGCACGGGCTTTTTTATTTATTCTTGTTAAATATGGTGAAAAATTGTCCGGATATCTCTTTTGCTTAAATGCTTTTTTTAGTTTTGTAGAGCAAAGAAACTACTGCATGGTTAAGGCAAAATATATAATTGTACTTTTTCTGTTTACCGTTTTTATTCCGTTGGGACTAAAGGCTCAGCGCGAAAAAGGATTTGAAATGGGGAAAGAAGAGGAGTTAACAAAAGAAGCAAAGAAAAAAGAGGTTAAACCGCGAATAGAAATGTGGAATCTTAATGGGTTGGGTGCATTTCAGGATTCTACAAAACTAGATACACTTCAAGATTATTTTCATATTTACCACCCCGTTTTTAAGCAGGTTCTTACGGCCAGTTATGTGGGAAACTACGGTACTCCGTATTTAAATAACGATTTTTTCGGAAGAAAATCAAATATGAATTTTCTGTTCTTAAAGTCGCGCGAAGCGTATCTTTTAACTCCGGCTACAGTTAACTATTTTAATACAACCACTCCTTATACCCGGTTAGATTTTACACAAAGCGAAAACAAAGCCCGTAAGAGTGAGGCACGGTTAAATGTAATTCATTCGCAAAACGTAAACCCCTATTTAAATTTTACTTTTAAATGGAATCAGGCCAAATCGATTGGGCAATATAATTATCAGGAAACTAAAAATAACTTTGTTACCCTCTATTCGAGTTATAATAAAGATGAAGTAAGTATTCATTCAGGGTTTATTACCAACTCGATAAAAAATATGGAAAATGGCGGGCTCGAAGATGAAAGTTCAATATTTAGCCACGACGATACCGAATACCTGAATGTTAATTTGAGCAACAGCAGGAGCCATTTTAGCAGTACTTACTTCTTTACAACCGCCGAGTACAAAGTAGGGAAGTATGAGGAGATTAACGATTCGACTGACTATTTCAGACCCATTGGCGGATTAATTTATTCCGTAGAATATGAAAGACATAAACAGGAGTTTATGGAGGAAGAACAGTTTGACTCTGTTTTTTGGAAAAATACTTATTACGGCGATAATTACACAAAAGACTCAATACGGTTTAATAAATTAGTAAATACTGTTCAGTTAAAACAATACGAAAACAACAATAAGAAAGTAACCTTTGGAAAACGCGCATTTTTAGGACATGAGATTATTCGCGGCTCTTCGCCTGGAGTATTCGCGGGTTTGGAAAGCAGGCATCGGCTTAAATATTCGAATCTGTTTGTGGGAGGAGGTATTTTTCGACAAACCGGTACTTTCTGGACTTGGAATTTTGATGGGAAAATATATCTGCTTGGTAGAAATGCAGGACAGACAGAATTGAACGGAATAATTTCGAAACCCATAACTTTTTGGGGCGATTCGCTGGCTGCTCTTGTAATCGACGGTTGGATTAAAAACCTCGTTGCCGACCCGTTTCAGGAAGAGTTTTATTCGAACCATTTTAAATGGGACAACGATTTTAAAATGGAGCAACGAATGGCAGCAGGCGGAAAATTTGTGTCGGCCGGGCGAAAACTCGAAATGGGAGGAAGATACGAAATCATAAATAACTTTATCTATAACGATACGCTTGGAATTCCGTCGCAAACAACAAACGAGCTGGTTGTTTTCTCCATTTATCTCGACAAAGATTTTAACTACAAGAATCTCCATTTCAGACCCCGGCTGTTGTGGCAAAAACCTTCAACCGAAAAGTACATTCACCTGCCGGTATTCTCAGCTTTTGTTTCAACCTATTATAAATTTGTTATATCGAAAGTAATGTTTGCGCAAGTGGGGGTCGATACACGTTATAATACAAAATATTATGCCGATGCTTACGAACCGGCAACCGGATTGTTTTATCTTCAGAATAAGAAGAAATATGGGAACTTTCCGTACATCGATGTGTATGCAAGTTTAAGACTGAAACGAACCCGTGCATTTTTTAAAATGATGAACATCGGGTCGGAATTTATAAAAAAAGAGTACATTACAACTCCTAATTATCCAATGAATAAAGCAACATTCAGGTTTGGTGTAACGTGGGCGTTTTACGATTAATGAGTTTTATTAATAAATATAAGTACTATTTACTTGCTGTTTTTTTTACTCTCGTTGGAGCTGCTATTTACTTTGTTGCTGCGGAGAAAGTGGCCACAAAAAAGGCCGGTGTTGTTATTGAAAAAGAGAACGACCTTATTCGGATTAAAAACTCGGGAGTCTTAAAAGCAGTTGTCGATTATAATTCAACCAACTATTTTGTTTATCGTGGGAAACCTATGGGTTTTAAATACGAACTGTTGCAAGAGCTGGCAAAAAAGTTAGGTGTTAAGCTTGAAATTAGTGTCAGTAATCATTTAAACGAGACATTTGCCGGGTTAAAAAATGGCCGTTTCGATGTGGTTGCAAAAAGTTTAACGGTAACAAAAGAGCGAAATAAAGAGATTGATTTTACAGCTCTTATTTTACAAACCCGGCAGGTTTTAGTGCAACGGAAAAGGCAAAACCCGCCAGCCGATTCAATCTATATTGAAAACACACTGCAACTTGCCGGAAAGAAAATATACGTTCAGAAAAACACTTCGTATTTTAAACGGTTGCAAAACCTTTCGGAAGAGATTGGAGCGGATATTACAATTGTTGAAGACTCGGTATCCGGAGTCGAGCAGTTGGTGTCGAAGGTTGCAAAAGGCGAAATAGATTATACGGTTTGCGACGAAAATATTGCAAAACTTAATAAAACGTACTACCCCAATATCGATGTGTCGATGGCAATAAGTTTTAAGCAGAATATTGCGTGGGCGGTTCGGAAAGGTTCAACCGAGTGGAAAAATTATCTCGATAACTGGATTGTGGATTTCAAAAAAACGAGAAAGTATAAATACCTCTATCATAAATATTTCGAGAGTTCGCGAATTGCTGCCAGAGTAGGTGATGAATTGTACAGTATAAAAAGCGGAAAAATTTCGAAATATGATAAAATTGTTAAACGAATTGCGCAGGCAAATCAATGGGACTGGCGGCTGATTTCGGCAATAATATATCAGGAGTCGCGGTTTAATGCCGAGGCCGGTTCGTGGGCTGGCGCTTACGGTTTAATGCAAATAATGCCATCTACAGCCAAACGGTTTGGCGTTGACGATATTCGTAATCCGGAGCAAAATATTAAAGGTGGTGTATTGTTTTTAAATTGGTTGAATAAACAGTTTGTTAACTCAATTCCCGATTCGACACAACGAATAAAATTTGTTTTGGCATCGTATAATATTGGACTTGGTCATGTTATGGATGCTCAACGTTTAGCTGAGAAATATGGGAAAAATCCATCTGTCTGGGACAATAATGTCGATAACTTATTGTTGAAGAAATCAGTGGAACTCTATTATAAAGATCCGGTTGTTCGATTTGGATATTGCAGGGGAGAGGAGGCGTATAACTATGTTTCGAGGGTTTTAACTACCTATCGGCACTATTTAAATGTTATTCCGAAGTAAGATTTATTTCATCCAAAACATCGCTGATTTCGGCTAAAATCATTGCTGTTGCTCCCCAAATTATTTCGTCGTTATATTTTATGCACGGTACTTCGGCTTCTCCGGTAAGTGTGTTCATCTTAACTTTACAAAACGGCGGTTTAAACTTTTCCAACGGAAAAATAATCATCTTTTCAACTTCGTTGCTGTTTGTTTTAAAACGCGGTTTTTGGCTTAACCAGCCTACCACCGGCTGAATAACAAAGCGGCTCACCTCTACATAAAACGGCGAAAGCTTTCCGAGAATTCTAATTTCTTCAGGCCGAACACCAATCTCTTCATACGTTTCGCGTAAAGCAGTATCTATGGCCGACTCACCCTTTTCGTTCCTCCCGCCCGGCAGGGCAATTTGTCCGGCGTGATGTTTCATGTGCGCAGGTCGTTTTATCAAGCAAACACAAAGTTTCTTATTTTCAAAAAAAAGAAGGAGTAAAACGC
>JALUZN010000062.1 GCA_027011835.1 Draconibacterium sp.
ATTCCAGAGAGGTGCGATTAATAGACTCAGGGCTAAGACCATCTGAATTAAAGGCTATGGTATTTCAATTCCAGAGAGGTGCGATTAATAGCCGTCAAAATCAAATAAAAAAAATACTGATTTTAAACGTGTTGCAAATATATCTATTTAATTATAATAGAGCAAAAGTTGTCGATGGTTAAAACCATAAGAAAAAGCAGGTATCGACAACCTTTTTTATTGTGTTGAATTTCAATATGTCAAAGAGCGTAATTATTAATACTGCTTTTAGAAACAATAGAAGATGGTATGAAACAGATGCCACCGACAACCATAAAAGATTATAAAAAGTTATCGATACTGCTACGTTCTTTTCCTAATATCTCTTTTTCCAGCCATTTTTCTTGTCGGGTTTTAAACAGTATAAAACTGTCTTCATCCGGAACCATTAATGCTTTTACTGCCAGTTTTAACTCCTCCAGTTTCACCTCGGTTATTTCACCCTCAAATACCGAGTTCTGGATCCAGTTCAGATAGCGACGGCACAACTTTAGCATCTTTCCTACCCTTTTTTCACCCATGTCGTAAACAGCAATTACATACATTACCACCAAATTTTAAAAGGTTTATACTCTTCTATATCCAAAATGTGTTTTACTATTTTATAGCACTCCAATTTTATCAGGTGTTTGTAACTCACATGTCTGTTTAACGAACGGTGTTTTATAGTTTCGTTTAACCGATTTTCGAACGATTGCACAAATTTCTTTTTACCTTTTGGTTTAAGTAGTACCGCATTTAAGTTGGGTTCGAAATCTGAAGTCTGAATTTCGCGTTTGTTCAGCACTTTAAATATTACACGGTCGACTAAGATTGGCTTAAAAATTTCAGCCAAATCGAGTGATAGTGAGAAACGTCGTTCGCCCGGCTGATGAAGAAATGATATTAGCGGATTGAGTTGGGTTTGGTGAATGGCACGCAAACTCTGACTGTAACACATCATGTTCCCAAACGAGATTAGCGCATTTACTTCGTTTTTTGGCGGTTGGTATGAACGGCCTCCCATTTCAAAATTATTAATTATGAGGTTAAATGCTTCGTAATAATTTTTCCTTATATTTCCTTCTACTCCCATTAACTCGTCTATTTCAGTTGTTTCGGAAATTCGCGCTGCCAGCTTTTCGATTGTTTCGATAATATTGAACAAATCTTTACCACGCTTATCGTAATATCTCAGATTTTTCACCATATTAAATGCAGCACCTTCGAGAATACGCTGTGCAATAAACATCCGTTTCTTTTTATTTTTGTAGAAGTCGGTTTGAGCCATTAATACCTTTCCCGATAATAGAGCATCGCGTGGCATAAACGAACCGGTGTAGTTTTCGTAATAATCGAAAAAATGGATGGGAATCTGTTGTTGTCCCAGAAAATTGTAGAGTGCCGAGTTGGCATCGAGGCTTCCAAAGCAGTAGAGCTCTTCAATGTTTTCGGCAGGCAGATATCGAGGTTTTTGTTCGTTTCCCTCCTCGTCGTACGGAGTAAATTTTAGCGTATTATCTCGCCTTTGCAAGTGCCCCGGATTAAATAGGTAATATGTTTTTTTCATAGCGGTTTATTTGCAGTACTCTATTCATCCAAATAGCAGAAATCGAAATAGGAACAGTTTCTGCATTTAGATTTAATAATTTTCTCGGGGCATTTTTCTGAACGAACTATCTGTTCAATCTCTTTCTTTGCTTTTTCAATATACTCTCTGTCGGGTTGAGAAAGTAGCACCTCTTGAGTTTTACGTAATTTGGGATACTCAAGTATGGCCGTAGCATTAACTCCATTCTGCTCTAATACGTAGAGGTAATACTTTACTTGCCATGTATGAGCTTCTTTTTTCTTGTCCGACTTTTTTATTTCATGCACAATATTTTGTTGCGCATCAAAATAGTCGATTTTAATACCGTCTATGGCAATCTCTTTAAACCGTTCGCTCCGCTGTTTGTAGGTGTTTTCGTGAATTAGTTTTCCTTGATACACCAGTTCCGAATTGTGCTCCATTTGAATACCATTGGAAAACAGCCAAAGCTTTCGGTGGCATATCAGAAAATAATTAAAGTGGGTTCCGGTTATTTGCATGGGGAAACGATTTAAAATTCTCCCGACAAAAAACATGTCGGGAGAAATATTTATTATTCAGCCGTGGAATTTCCTTTTGTGTTTTCCAGATAAATAGGTTTAGACGAGCTTTCTATTGCTTTAATCGCAATATCTTTAACACTCAGTTCGGCGGTTGATGTTTTTACTGATAGCTCTTTTACAGCAGTTTCCATCTCCTTAATTTTTTGGTTAAGCGCAGTAATAGTTTGTGATTTTAGTTTCAGCTCTCCCTCAACCTCTTTTGCTTTTAATTCGGTTTCGAATTTATGCTGTAGCTTAAGTTTCTCCGTTGTGGTTTTAAATGTTTCTTCAATAGCTTTTGTAAGTTCCTCGGGGAATGCTTCATTTTTCTTACGCAGCTCTATTAGTTCATGTTCTGCTTCAGATATTTTTGATTCCCTCTCTTCAATCTCTTTTTCGAATGCTGCTTTTTTATCTACCAGCTCTTTCTCTAATTTCAGTTTGTTGCTCTCGTAAGCATCTTTTTCTTTTTGCCTTTCAATTTTTAGTTTATACCGATACTCCTCCTCTTCACGAGCTCTGTTTTTCTTTAATTCAACAATGTACTCCTTCTCTTCGTTAGCCTGTTTCTCCCTTTCTGTTTTCCATAATTCCCGCAGTTCTGACATCTCATTTTCAAAGGCCTCTTTTTTTACTTTCGATTCGGTCTCGAATGTCTCTTTTTGCTCTTTTTGGGCCAGAATCATTGCCGCCAGCGAGTCGGTTGTGGCGGTGAGTGAATATAAATCTTCGAGGCTTTTTTTCTCAATGGAGATGGCTTCCCGAATCTCTTCAATCTTTTTAAACTCATTGGTCAATTTCTGCTCCAGTTCATCGAGCGATGAATTAACCTTGTTCTTAAGTGTCGAAATTCCGGAGGTTATTCCGGATTCGCTAACCTTCGCAACTTTTGCTACCACCGCATTTCTTAATTTCTCCTCTTGTACCTGTTTGGGTACTTCGCTTTTTGCATCCTGTACTTGTTTTACCAGTTTTTCATAGGCATCGAGTATCTGTGCTTTTGTGTTTTTTGTTGAAATCTCTTGTTCCATAATTTTGAGTTTTAATTGTTATCTATAATGTATTGATATACGATTTCTTGCATCTTGTTTTTTCTAAAATCGAACCACTGCTGCCTATATTTAGAATGTGCAACTAAATTATTAAAATTTGCGAAAGGACGTTTATGTTGAAGCGCATAAAAAAATATTATTGGTAAATATCCTATCTTCTACTGTTTCAGCAAACTCTTCCATTATCGGTTTGTTGTCTTTTATATCGTGTAATACACTTTGTATTTCGTTAAATAGTTCTGTTTTGTTCATAATTAGTACTTGTTAAGATTGAATAATTTCAGCAACAACTTTTGTTAAATCGTTATAAACGAAATCAAAATCGGGAAGCTTGGCTATTGGCAAATGATGACCTAAACTACTTTTCCATGCTCGCTTATTTTTTCTCAGTTTTTCATCATTTACAAACTGTTCTACTCCTGATATTTCAATGCCTTTGCTATTTGCTTTTTGTATAAGTAGATTTTTAATGTCTAATTTATTAAGACCAATTTTACTGTTCATGATGTACCAAATATCGTAAATGTCTCGAGGCCTGTTTCGTTGAATTAGAGCACGGAGTTTTTCCGAAATAATTTCGAGCATTGAATAAACAGGTATTGTTTTACTCAGAAAATGAGAATCAGAGTAAGGGTGAATTATCTTTCGCATATTTGGCTTATCAAATACCATTTCGGAAAAGCTAATATCTATTTTAATATACGTTTGCCACCTTTTGGTAGGAGGAACAGGTAAATTGGGTTTGTGATCAGCACCCCAAAACTTTATTTTTATTTCGTACCCCTGTTCAACATCGTTATGAATTTGTGTTTTGATACCATTAAGATAAAATCTGATATTTGTATATTCTGTAA
>JALUZN010000063.1 GCA_027011835.1 Draconibacterium sp.
TTCTATAAGCTCAGGCAAACTTTTTATTATTTTTCAGAAATATATTATATCTTTTTAAATTTATCATTAATTAACTTCTCATTTTTACCAAACATTCTGATTGAAGCTCACTAATTTTTGTATTTTTGACACCTTAAAATTTATATGAAATGAAACCTACACTATTAATTTTAGCTGCCGGAATGGGCAGTCGGTTTGGGGGGCTAAAACAGATTGAACCTGTTGGACCAAACGGCGAAGCAATTATTGACTACACGATTTACGATGCCATCCGGGCAGGATTTGGCAAAGTAGTATTTATTATTCGCGAAAGTTTTGCCGATGCATTTAAAGAGAAGTTCAACAAAAAACTGGAAGGTAAAATAGAAGTCGATTATGTTTTTCAAGAGTTGGATATGTTACCCGAAGGATTCTCGGTTCCCGCAGAGCGTGAAAAACCCTGGGGAACAGCACACGCAATTTTAATGGCTGAAAAAGCTATAAAAGAACCTTTTTGCGCTTTGAATGCCGACGACTTTTACGGCTACAATGCCATAAAAGCAATGGCCGATTTCTTAACTGAATCGAAAGACGAGAATGAATATTCGATGGTTGGTTATCACCTGAAAGATACCCTCTCCGATTTCGGGTCGGTTTCGCGCGGCATTTGCGAAATAGACGAAAACAACAACCTGAAAAAAATTGTAGAGACAATAAAAATTATTAAGCGCGGAAACGAAGTTATTTCGATTGAAGCCGACGGAAGCGAAACAAAACTAACAGGAATGGAAAGCGTTTCGATGAATATTTGGGGCTTTAAACCTTCGATTTTTAAGGCGCTCGAAGAGAAATTCATCGCATTCCTGAAGAAAGAGATTAATACACCAAAATCGGAAGTTTTCATTCCAAATGTTGTTTTCGATTTAATCGACGAAAAAATGGCTACCGTTAAAGTTCTCGAAACAAACTCTCCGTGGTTTGGTGTTACCTATAAAGAAGATAAACCACACGCGGTTAACACAATAAATTCGCTAATTGAAAAAAACATTTATCCAAATCAACTTCAATAAATTACAACATGACAAATTCGAAACTAAAAGAAATAGCTGCTCAGTTCAAAATTGAAGGAACTGTACGCGATGTAAAACAGTTAGGAGAAGGTTTTATTAATGATACTTTTATTATTGAGACATCGGACGATGCGCCAAATTACATTCTCCAACGAAAAAACAAGAACATTTTCTCGCCCATTCCGGCTATGATGGAAAATATCTATAAAGTAACAAACCACATTAAAAAGAAGGTTATTGAAGCCGGCGGCGATCCCATGCGCGAAGCCATGACCGTTACCGAAGCGAAAGACGGTAAGCTTTACTTTTTAGACGAAGAGGAGGAGTACTGGGCTGTTTGCCCGTTTATTGATGAAACCATTGCATATGAAGCAGCCGAAACTCCGGAACTTGCCTATGCCGGCGGGAAAGGAATTGGCAAATTTCAATCGATGGTTTCCGACTTAAACGAACCATTAACCGATATTCTTCCCGGATTTCATAATATTCGGTTTCGCTTTAAGCAGTGGGACGAGGTTTTGGCAAAAGATCCGGTTGGCCGAAAAGCAGAAGTGGCCGAAGAAATTGAATGGATTGAAAGCCGGCGCGAAGAGATGCTCAATTTTTGGAAGTTGGTTGAAGACGGAACAATTCCGACACGCGTTACACACAACGACACGAAAATCAACAATATCCTTTTCGACAAAAAAGGTGAAGTGCTTTGCGTTATCGACCTCGACACGGTTTTAAACAGCACAATTCTTAACGATTTTGGCGATGCAATGCGCTATTACACCAACACCGGACTGGAAGACGACACCAACCTCGACAACGTTTCGATGGATATGGAAATTTTTAAAGCCTTTACTAAAGGGTACCTCGAAGAGACCGCTTCGTTTATTACCGACATTGAAAAAGAGTATCTTGCTTTTTCGGCAAAATACATTACTTACGAGCAGGTACTTCGTTTTCTGATGGATTATATTGACGGAGATAACTACTACAAAATAAAATATCCTGAACACAATTTAGTTCGCACGAGAGCACAATATAAATTGCTCACAAGTATGGAAGAGCAGTTCGAGGAGATGCAAAAAGCAGTAAAAGAACTTAGTAAATAATAAAAAATGCTACCATATTAGAAACCACTTTCCGTTAAGGATGGTGGTTTTTTTTATTGCAAAATCAAAGAAAAAATACAGGCATAACAAAAACTACAGCGAGGTTTTCAGAATAAAGTCGGCGTGCAAAAGGACGAGTTGAAACAACTATATTGTTCCTATCCAATCTCTAAAAGTGAATTGTTTGTGCCTTAACTTTTCGGACTAAAAAGAGCGACGCCTTGTTTTCGAAATTTTCGGCCGACTCGGTTGTTTGAAAAATTACCTGCCCCGACTTCGAAAGCCGGTCATCTATTTCGGGATGACGATGGAGATAATCAATTAATTTTTCTGCCACAACCTGCCCCTGTTCTAAAATAGTTATCGATTCGGGAACATATTTTCGAATTGTTTTTTTCAACAACGGGTAGTGCGTACAACCTAAAACCAACGTATCGATGTTTTTATCTTTTTGAAGAATATTTCGAATATTCTTTTCAACAAAAAAATCGGCTCCGTCGCTATCAATCTCATTGTTTTCAACAAGAGGAACCCACATCGGACAAGCTTCCTGAACTGTTGATTTAACCCTCCCTTCCGACCATTTTTTCAATTCAATGGGGTACGATTCTGAAAGCACAGTACCAACAGTACCTAAAACGCCAACATGGCCGTTTTTTGTAATTTCAGAAACCTTTTCAACACTTGGACGAATAACCCCGAGAACCCGTTTGTCGGGTGCAATTCGGGGTAAATCGAGTTGTTGAATATTGCGAAGTGCTTTTGCCGATGCCGTATTACAAGCAAGAATAACAAGCGGGCAGTTTCGACTAAACAGATATTTGACCGCCTCTAACGTATATTCGTAAACCACATCGAACGAACGTGTTCCATATGGAGTTCGGGCATTGTCGCCCAGATATAAAAAATCGTAACCGGGGAGTGCTTTTTCTAAAGCCTTTAAAACGGTTAATCCACCATAACCCGAATCGAAAACACCAATAGGAGCCATATTAAAAGAGGTTAACGTTTTACTGCCAGTTTATAGGCCTCGTCGTAATAGCGCCCCAAATTCGACCAGTCGAAATGAAGCGACTCCTCTTCGCATCTGTTTCGAAGAGCAATTCGTTCGCGGCGCGAGAGCTGTACAAACTTGAACATAATATTTGCAAGGTCCTCGGCTGTTTGATAAAAATCTCGTGCACGGCGTTTGATAATGTACATTCCTTTCTCTTCGTAATCTTCAATTTCGTTAACAACATAATCGCCAAACCCTGCCATATCGCTGGTAACCGATGGCAATCCACTTGCCAGACATTCGAGTGGAGTGTATCCCCAAGGTTCGTACATACTCGGAAAAATCCCCAAATGGCAACCACGCACAAAATGAGTATAATCCATTTTAAACAGTGGATTTGATGTTGCAATAAAATCGGGGTGATAAACAATCTTCACTTTATCGTGCCGGTTATTTACCATATTTGCCGTACGCAGAAAATTAAGAATCTCATCGTTTTTATCGTCTTTAAGTGTGTGCGTAACAATTTTTGGCAACTGGTGCGTTTTCCAACTCTGTACATTTCTACGCAGTTTCAGTCGCAAATAATCGTCGACCATACAAGTTAAATCGGGGAATTCATAACCTCCGTCGGCTGTGGTAATTTTCTCGTACAGTCGTTTACCAACCTGCTCTTTAATCTCTTCGCACACATCGCGTATATCTTCAATTTGTGCTTTCGACTGCAGCACTTCGGGATTAAACGAATAAAATGGTTGCCGCGTAATAAAGAAAGTAACAATGGTCATATCTATATTGGCCTGTTCCATTTTATAGTTGAGCCGTGCCAGTGCTTCAAGCGTTAAATCGTATCCTTTATTTCGATACTCGTACCTGCCCGACGTA